>NZ_JBSFPX010000005.1:0-104111 GCF_053588415.1 Mycobacterium sp. NPDC003449 | reverse complement strand
CCGAACCCCTCGGGGTTCGGATTCGGCGGCTGGCAGGCGCCCCTGATCGACGAGGTGTCCGGCGCCCAGGTCGGTGCCGCATATCAGGGCACCGACGCCCTGCTGCTCGGCCGGCGCACGTATGACATCTTCGCGGCGTACTGGCCGGATCGCGACGACGAGTTCGGCGCGCTGTTCAACAGCATTCCGAAATACGTGGCCTCCCGAGGCAGGCCCGACCTGTTCTGGGCCGGCTCAACGCAACTCGGCAAGGACCTGCCCGCCGCGGTGCGCGAGATCCGGGATCGGCACGAGCACGTGACCGTGGTCGGGAGCCTGAATCTGGTGCAGACCTTGTTGCACGAGAAGCTCTTTGACCGCCTGGATCTCTGGGTGCACCCGATCATGCTCGGCGTCGGGAAGAAGGTGTTCGACGGTGGCGCGGTGCCGACGAATGTGACCCTGCTGGAACCGCCGGTCGCCAGCCCGAACGGCATCGTGCACGTGCGCTACGGGTTGGCCGACGGCGTGCCCGGCACGGGGGATATGAGCCTGGCCTGACCGCTGCCGTTCCCCGCCGAGCAGACACAAACCTGCCCCTTTTCACGCGAAAACGGGCAGGTTTACGTCTGCTCGCGGGGGAACTCGCGCGGGAACTAGACGGTGTCGGAGACCGGTTCGGCGGGGACCAGCGGCACGGCCACCAACGGCAGCAGCGCACATACCGCGAACGCCACCGGATAGCCGGCAACGCCGATCAGCGCGCCGAAGATCGGTGCCGAGCTGGCGGTCGCCAGATGCTGGGCGGTGTTCTGGGTGCCCAGCGCCCGACCGCTCCAGAACGGTCCGGCGATCTCGGCGATCGCGGTGAAGGCCAACCCGTTGTCCGACACGGTGATCACCGAGGCGATCACGATCAACGCGACGCTGACCGGTGAGCCCAGCCAGTCGGTGAGCGCCAGCAGCGCCATCGTCGCGGCGGCGGCCAGGGCGATCGTGCGGATCGGACGCAGGCGGTGCCCGACGATGTCGGACCACCGGCCCGCCGCGATACGCCCGGCCGCACCGAGCAATTGGGCCGTTGTGACCAGCGTGCCCGCCGCCGCGGCCGACCATCCGCGATCGCTCATCAACCAGACCAGGGTGAACGTCCACACCATGCCCTGCGGGACCACGAGCAGCACCGAAACCGCGTGTATACGTGTCAGTACCGACGAGCCCCGGTACGGGTTGGCGAGGTGTTCGGCGGGCGCCTCGTGACGCGCCGGCCGCGGCGGGTCGAGCACGCCGACCGCGCAGATCACCGCCGCGATCACACACACCACGGCCGGGAACAGCAGCGCCGTCGATGCCCCGTGACTCTCGGCGACCCGCGGGATGACCAAGGCTCCCAGGGCAACTCCCAGCGGGGTCGCCGTCTGCCGGATGCCCATGGCCAGGCCGCGCTGTTCGGGCGGGAACCAGCCGACCACCACGCGACCGCTCGCGGCGTTGCTGCTGGCCGCCGCCATCCCGCCGAGCAGCAGGAACACACCGACGGCGACCAGGGAATCCGCGGAGGCGGCGGCGAACGCGGCCGCCGCGGTCAACGCCGATCCGACCGTCAGCACGATCCGTTCGCCCACGCGGTCCACCAGGTAACCCCAGGCGATCAGGGTGACGACCAGGCCGAAGCTCGGCATCGAGGACAGCAGGCCCGCTTTGGCCAGATCCAGGCCGCGCTCGCTGTGCAGGGTGGGGATCAGGAAGGCGGCACCGTTGATGAAGATGTTGGCGCATGTGGTCGCGGTCAGTGCGATGGCCAGCATCAACCAGCGGCGAAAGGTGCTGATTGAAGAAGGAGGCACGACTGCATGGTTTCATATCCGTCTCAATATTCTGAACTCGTATCCCAGTACTTGAGACCGCCGCATCGGGCCCGGTCGACGTGCCGGCATCGGCGACCGGCTCCGGGACCGTGCGCACTACGCTGACAAAAATGCGCCTAGGTCGAATCGCCAGTCCGGACGGTGTCGCGTTCGTCAGCATCGAGGGCGACGGCGCCGATGCCGTCTGCAAAGAGATCGCCGAGCATCCGTTCGGGAACCCCAACTTCACCGGCCGGACATGGCCACTGGCCGATGTGCGCCTGCTGGCGCCGATCCTGGCCAGCAAGGTGATCTGCATGGGCAAGAACTATGCGGCGCACGCCGAGGAGATGGGCGGGGTGGCGCCGGAGGATCCGGTGATCTTCCTCAAGCCCAACACCGCGATCGTCGGACCGGGCGTACCGATCCAGCTGCCCGCCGACGCCGATCCCGTCCACCACGAGGGTGAGCTCGCCGTCGTCATCGGCAGGCCCTGCAAGGATGTGCCCGCCGCACGCGCCGCGGAGAACATTCTCGGTTACACGATCGCCAACGACGTGTCGGCGCGCGATCAGCAGCGCAAGGACGGACAGTGGATGCGGGCCAAGGGGCACGACACCTTCTGCCCGGTCGGCCCGTGGATCGAGACCGCGATCGACCCGTCGGATCTGGAGTTGCGCACCGAGGTCACCCATGGGGTGGCCGGTGAGACCGAGGTGCGCCAGCGCAGCCGAACCTCGTTGATGATCCACGACATCGGGGCCATCGTGGAGTGGGCCTCGGCGGTGATGACGCTGCTGCCGGGTGACCTGATCCTGACCGGGACCCCGGAAGGCGTCGGGCCGATCGAGGACGGTGACACCGTCAGCATCACCGTGGAGGGCATCGGGACCCTCACCAATCCCGTTGTGCGCAAGCAGAAATAGAGGTATCGATGTCTTCCCCCGCTGTCCCGGTACGGGTCCGCTTCTGCCCGTCGCCGACCGGTACCCCGCACGTCGGGTTGGTCCGCACCGCATTGTTCAACTGGGCCTACGCCCGCCACACCGGCGGGGCGTTCGTGTTCCGGATCGAGGATACCGACGCGGCCCGCGACAGCGCCGAGAGCTACGCGGCGATTCTGGACGCGCTGCGTTGGCTCGGCCTGGACTGGGACGAGGGGCCCGAGGTCGGTGGGCCCTATGAGCCGTACCGGCAGTCGCAGCGGTCCGAGATCTACCGGGATGTGATCGAGCGGCTGCGGCGGGCAGGCGAGATCTACGAGGCCTATTCGACGCCGGAGGAGGTGGAGGCCCGCCACCTCGCGGCGGGCCGGAACCCGAAACTCGGCTACGACAACTACGACCGCGACCTCACCGACGAGCAGCGAGAGCGGTTCGCCGCCGAGGGGCGTAGGCCGGTGCTGCGGTTGCGGATGCCCGACGAGGACCTGTCGTGGACCGATCTGGTGCGCGGGCCGACCACGTTCCCGGCCGGCTCGGTGCCCGATTTCGCCATCACCAGGGCCAGCGGCGATCCGTTGTACACCTTGGTCAATCCGGTCGACGACGCGATGATGAGGATCACCCATGTGCTGCGCGGCGAGGACATCATGCCGTCGACGCCGCGCCAGATCGCGCTGTACCGGGCGTTGATGCGGATCGGGGTCGCCGAACGGGTGCCCGAATTCGCCCATCTGCCAAGCGTTCTCGGCGACGGTAACAAGAAGCTGTCCAAACGTGACCCCCAGTCGAACCTGTTCCTGCACCGCGACCGCGGATTCCTGCCCGAGGGCCTGTTGAACTACTTGGCGCTACTGGGCTGGGGCATCGCCGATGACCACGATGTGTTCGGCCTGGACGAGATGGTGGCCGCGTTCGATGTCCGCAACGTCAACTCGAACCCGGCCCGCTTCGATCAGAAGAAGGCCGACGCGATCAACGCCGAGCACATCCGCCTGCTCAGCGCAGCGGATTTCACCGCCCGGCTGCGCGATTATTTCACCGCGCACGGTCACGACACCGGACTCGACGACGCCGGCTTCGCCGAGGCGGCCGGGCTGGTGCAGACCCGGATCGTGGTACTCGGCGACGCCTGGGGGCTGCTGAAGTTCCTCGACGATGCCGATTACCAGATCGACGAGAAGGCGGCGGCCAAGGAGCTCAAGGCCGAGGCCGCACCGGTGCTCGACGCCGCGCTGAGCGCGCTGGAACCGGTCTCACAGTGGGTTACGGCCGATATCGAGGCCGCCCTCAAGGCCGCCCTGCTCGACGGTCTTGAGCTCAAGCCCCGTAAGGCGTTCGGCCCGATCCGGGTGGCGGTCACCGGCGCCACGGTCAGCCCGCCGCTGTTCGAGTCGATGGAGCTGCTCGGCCGGGAGCGCAGCCTGGCGCGGCTGCGGGCCGCCCGGGACCGCGTGTAAAAGCGGGCCGGAATCTTTGGTAGTCTGCTCGTCGGCCCGGAAAGCGCGGCGGGGGTGTCCCCGCTGGGTGATTCGGTCCGGAAATGCTCGTGACCTGCGGTGACGGGCGGCCAATGGGGTATGGTGTAATTGGCAACACAGCGGTTTCTGGTACCGCCATTCTAGGTTCGAGTCCTGGTACCCCAGCCAATGCGTCGATTAGGTCAGCGAGTTCGGCTGAGCTATGCTGACCATCCGGAAGTTCTAGCCCCCGTCGTCTAGCGGCCTAGGACGCCGCCCTCTCACGGCGGTAGCGTGGGTTCGAATCCCATCGGGGGTACAACAGTTTTTTGGCCGCGAGCAGACGCCAAAGCACCCTGAACCACCCGGTTTGGGGTGCTTTGGCGTCTGCTCGCGGGGGTAGGTGGCGCTGCGGACTGTCAGAGCCGGCGGGTCACGGCTTCGGACGCGGCCAATAGATCTGCGGCCCAGCGCGCCCCCGGACGCCGGCCCATCCGGTCGATCGGGCCCGATACCGAAATCGCGGCGATCACCGCGCCGCGGCCGTCGCGCACCGGCGCCGAGACGCTCGCCACTCCGGGTTCGCGTTCGGCCGCGCTCTGGGCCCAGCCGCGTTTGCGTACCTCGGCAAGGGTGCGGTCGGTGAATTTGGCGGAGGGCAGCACCGCCTGCTGGGTGGCCGGGTCGGCGTAGGCCAGTAGCACTTTGGCGCCAGAACCCGCGGTCATCGGCAGCTGGGTTCCGACGGGCACGGTGTCGCGGAGCCCGGCCGGTGGCTCCAGCGCCACCACACACACCCGTGACAGCCCTTCCCGCCGGTACAGCTGCACGCTCTCGCCGGTGATCTCACGCAGCCGGGGGAGTACCGCGGCCCCGGCCGCCAGCAGCGGATCGTTGACGTGGGCGGCCAATTCGGACAGGGCGGGGCCCAGGCGCCAGCGGCCGTCTCCGTCGCGGGCCAGCAGCCGGTGGGTCTCCAGGCCAGCGGCCAGTCGATGTGCGGTCGCGCGGGGCAGCCCGGTCCTTTCGCACAGTTCGGCGAGCCCGCAGGGGGACTCGGCCACCGTGTGCAGCACACCCACCGCTTTGTCGAGCACGCCGATGCCGCTATCATTTCTCACAGAGAGATACTAGCGTCTCGCATTCTGAGATGGCTACCGTCACTCTCCAGCCCTACTGCACAGCCCGCAGTCGCCCGAACCGAATCGAGTAGAAGCGATGGACCATCCGACGCAGACATCCACTAAACCGCGCACCCTGGCCGAAAAGGTGTGGGCCGACCACGTAGTGGCGGTCGGCGCGGGCGAGGGCTCCTCCCGCGAGCCCGATCTGATCTACATCGATCTCCATCTCGTGCACGAGGTCACCAGCCCGCAGGCCTTCGACGGGCTGCGGCTGGCCGGCCGTCCGGTGCGCAGGCCCGATCTGACGATCGCCACCGAGGACCACAACGTGCCGACGGTCGATATCGATAAGCCGATCGCCGACCCGGTGTCGCTGACCCAGGTCGAGACGCTGCGGCGCAACTGCGCGGAGTTCGGTATCCGGCTGCACCCCATGGGCGATGCCGAGCAGGGCATCGTGCACATCATCGGACCCCAGCTCGGGCTGACCCAGCCCGGCATGACCGTGGTGTGTGGCGACAGCCACACCTCCACCCACGGCGCGTTCGGCGCGATCGCGATGGGCATCGGCACGTCGGAGGTCGAACATGTCATGGCCACGCAGACATTGCCGCTCAAACCGTTCAGGACGATGGCGGTCAACGTCGACGGCGTGCTGCCGCCCGGGGTGAGCGCCAAGGACATCATCCTGGCGGTCATCGCCAAGATCGGAACCGGCGGCGGGCAGGGTCATGTCATCGAATACCGGGGCAGCGCCATCGAAGCGCTGTCGATGGAGGGCCGGATGACGATCTGCAATATGAGCATCGAGGCCGGCGCCCGGGCCGGGATGGTCGCCCCGGACGAGACCACATACGAGTTCCTCAAGGGCCGCCCGCACGCACCCGCGGGTGCCGACTGGGACGCGGCCGTGGACGCGTGGAACCGGTTACGTACCGACGAGGGTGCCGAATTCGACACCGAGATCTATCTGGACGCAGCCACCCTGAGCCCGTTCGTGACCTGGGGCACAAACCCCGGGCAGGGCGTGCCGCTTTCGGCGTCGGTCCCCGATCCGGAGTTGATCGGCGACGACGGGGAGCGTCAGGCCGCCGAAAAGGCATTGGCGTATATGGATCTCCGGGCGGGCATGGCCATGCGTGATATCGCCGTGGACACCGTGTTCGTGGGCTCGTGCACCAACGGCCGGATCGAGGATCTGCGCGTCGTGGCCGACGTGCTGGCCGGCCGCAAAGTGGCCGACGGTGTGCGGATGCTGGTGGTGCCGGGCTCGATGCGGGTCCGGGCGCAGGCCGAATCGGAAGGTCTCGACCGGGTATTCACCGCTGCGGGAGCCGAGTGGCGCCAGGCCGGCTGCTCGATGTGTCTCGGCATGAATCCCGACCAGCTCGCGCCGGGGGAGCGCTGCGCCTCGACGTCGAACCGGAATTTCGAGGGCCGCCAGGGCAAGGGCGGACGCACCCACCTGGTGTCGCCCGCGGTAGCGGCGGCCACCGCCATCCGCGGCACGCTGGCTTCCCCCGCCGACCTGCCCGCCGCCCGCTAGAGGAATCAGGAGAAGACCATGGAGGCTTTCCACACCCACACCGGCATTGGCGTCCCGCTGCGGCGGTCGAATGTCGACACCGACCAGATCATCCCCGCGGTCTATCTGAAGCGGGTGACCCGAACGGGTTTCGAGGACGGTTTGTTCGCCGCCTGGCGCAATGACCCGTCGTTCATATTGAATCTCGCACCATTCGACCGGGGTTCCGTCCTCGTCGCCGGCCCCGATTTCGGCACCGGCTCGTCGCGCGAGCATGCCGTCTGGGCGCTCATGGACTACGGCTTCCGGGTGGTTGTCTCGTCCCGTTTCGCCGACATTTTCCGGGGGAACGCGGGCAAAGCCGGACTATTGGCGGCCGAAGTCGCCCAAGACGATGTCGAGCTTCTGTGGAAGGTCATCGAGCAGAATCCGGGCTTGGAAATCACTGTCAATCTTCAAGATCGAAACGTGACCGCGGGAACCGTTGTGGTGCCGTTCAGGATTGACGACTACACCGCTTGGCGGCTGCTCGAAGGGCTCGACGATATAGGCCTTACGCTGCGGAAACTCGATCAGATCGAGTCCTTTGAGCGGCATCGTCCGGGGTGGAAACCGCGCACTCTGCCAGCTTGATTAGACCCTCTCTGCGACCTGAATTCGCAGCCTCCCTAACCGGTTCTGAACCCCCCCGGCTGGAGTCCAAGTGGGGCAAGCGGATTGCCAAAAAGTTCGCTGGCTTCACTTGAAATTGCGCGTGGCTCTTGGAAATCAATGGTCACAGGGTTTACCGTGTCCTCTAGTCGGTCCAAAGCGGACCACTGGTTTCGGAGGTTTGAATGAACAAAGCGGAGCTCATCGACGTACTCACAACCAAACTGGGCACCGATCGTCGGCAGGCTACCGCCGCGGTGGAGAACGTTGTCGACACCATCGTGCGGGCGGTGCATAAGGGCGACAGTGTGACGATCACCGGCTTCGGGGTTTTCGAGCAGCGCCGCCGCGCTGCTCGGGTGGCGCGTAACCCGCGCACCGGCGAGACGGTGAAGGTCAAGCCCACCTCGGTGCCGGCATTCCGGCCCGGTGCGCAGTTCAAGGCGGTTGTCTCTGGGGCTCAGCGCCTCCCGTCGGACGGCCCGGCCGTCAAGCGGGGTGTCACCGCTGGTCCGGCCAAGCGGACCGCTGCCAAGAAGGCCCCGGCCCGCAAGGCCGCTGCGAAGAAGGCCCCGGCCAAGAAGGCTCCGGCCAAGAAGGCTGCGACCAAGGCTCCGGCCCGCAAGGCTGCGACCAAGGCTCCGGCCAAGAAGGCGGCCACCAAGGCTCCGGCCAAGAAGGCCGCCGCCAAGAAGGCTCCGGCCAAGAAGGCTGCGACCAAGGCTCCGGCCCGCAAGGCCGCGACCAAGGCTCCGGCCAAGAAGGCGGCCACCAAGGCTCCGGCCCGCAAGGCCGCCGCCAAGAAGGCCCCGGCCAAGAAGGGCCGCAAGTAGATTCCAGACAGGCACGTCGTGAGCTGATGACCGGCTCACGGCGTGTCTTTCTGTGTCGGTCCTAGCGTTTGGTGGGCAGGGGGCTGGCGATGTGGTCGGCGGCCACCAGCCGGCCGTCGGCCAGCGACATCACCCAGGTGCTGCCCTTGCGATTACCTGTCGTCTCGGGCCGCACGTGCGTCTGTGCGCACCACCACGCGACGAGATCGGGAATCACCTTGCCCTGCGTGCAGATCACCGGGGTGCCGGCGCGAGCGGCGATCTCCAGCACCCGGTTGCGTAGGATCTTGTGGTCTGCTGCGGAGCTCTCCTCGGTCAACAGGGGCTCGTTGTGGATGTCGACACCGAGTTCGTCGGCCAGCGGTGCGACGGTCTGATGGCACCGCACCCGGTCGGCCGCGTATACGGTTGTGGCACCGAATGCCAGCAGTTGACCGACCAGTGACTCGGCCTGGGCCCGACCGTGTTTGTCCAACGGGCGCCTGCGGTCGTCGCCCTTGTACTGCGACCGGCTGCCCGCGGAGCCGTGCCGCACGATGATCACGCTCTTGGTGTTCGGCGGGTGTTTTGCGAAGCGGCGCAACACTTTCTGGTCGTGCGGATATTGCAATTGGGCCATGGCCGCTTCGACCGGCAGCCAAATCAGTTTGTCGACCTCACCATTGGGGGCGAAGTCGCCGCCGGTCGCCCGCGCGCTCCAGTACCAGACCCGTTTCGTCCCCTGTTGCACCGGGTATGTCACCGAGGCCAGCCTGCGCCCGAGGACGGCGGTGTGGCCGGTCTCCTCGAGCACCTCGCGCACCGCGGCGACCGGTTCGTTCTCCCCGGAATCGACCTTGCCTTTCGGCAGGGACCAGTCGTCGTAGCGCGGACGGTGAATGACGGCGACCTCGATCGGCGCCGGACGGTCGCCGGTACCGTCGGCTCCGCGCCACAGCACAGCTCCGGCGGCGGGCACAATCTTCTTTTTCGCGCTCGTGCTGTTGTTCGACACCTCAACTCCTGCAGGATTTTCGCCGGTAGGGGTAGTGGTTCGGGCTCGGGGCGGTTCAGGGATGCCGATGACGTTCCATCAGAGACACCTGGTGGTCTCGTACCGTCTGTCCCTCTTGGGGCAGTGCCGTCCAGCGGCCGTCGTGCTGCAGCTCCCAGCACCGGGTGGCCGGGTCCATGGCAGACTCGAACACCTCGTTGAGCTGTGCGGTCAGCCGCGGATCCTTGACCTGAGCCATCACCTCGACCCGACGGTCGAGATTACGATGCATCATGTCGGCACTGCCGATCCAGAACTCGTCGATGGCGCGGAAGTGAATTATTCGGGAGTGTTCGAGGAACCGTCCCAGGATCGAACGCACCGTGATGTTGTCCGAGACCCCAGGGATCCCGGGCCGCAGCGCGCAGATGCCGCGCACCACCACCTCGACCGCGACCCCGGCCTGCGACGCCCGGTACAACGCGTCGATCACCTGCTCGTCGACCAGCGCGTTGGCCTTCAACCGAATCCGGCCCTCGGCGCCGTCGCGCTGCGCCGCGATCTCGGCGTCGATCCGCTCGACGATGCCCTTGCGCACCCCGCGCGGTGCCACCAGCAGGTTGCGGTAGGAATCCTTGCGCGAGTATCCGGTGAGCGAGTTGAACAGGTCGGTCAGGTCGGCCCCGAGATCGGGGTCGGCGGTGAGTAGACCGACATCCTCGTACAACCGCGCGGTCTTCGGGTTGTAGTTGCCGGTGCCGATATGGCAGTACCGCCGGATCGTCGACCCCTCGCGCCGCACGACAAGGCAGGTCTTGCAATGGGTCTTGAGTCCGATCAGGCCGTACACCACGTGCACGCCGGCCTGTTCGAGCGCGCGGGCCCATTTGATGTTGGCCTGCTCGTCGAAGCGGGCCTTGATCTCGACGAGTGCGACCACCTGCTTACCGGCCTCGGCCGCGTCGATCAGGGCGTTGACGATCGGTGAGTCACCGGAGGTGCGGTACAGCGTCTGCTTGATCGCCAGGACATTCGGATCCGCGGCGGCCTGCTCGATGAACCGCTGCACCGTGGTGGAGAACGAATCGTAGGGGTGGTGGACCAGTACATCCCCATCGCGAAGCGTCGAGAAGATGCTCTTGGGGGTCTCGCGTTCACCGAAAGCCGGTGGGGTGGCAGGCACGAACGGCCGGTCCTTGAGCGCGGGCCGGTCCACCCCGTAGATCTGCCACAGCGCCGACTGGTCGAGCAGGCCCGGCACCTCGATGACATCGGCTGGGGCGACGTCGAGTTCGCGCAGCAGCAGCTCCAGCATGCTCTCGGTCATATCGTCGGAGACTTCCAGGCGCACCGGCGACCCGAACCGCCTGCGCGCCAGCTCGCGTTCGAGTGCCTGCAGCAGATCCTCGTCGCGATCCTCTTCGACTTCGAAATCGGCGTTGCGGGTGATCCGGAACGCGTGGTGCTCGACGACTTCCAGACCGGGGAACAGCACCGGCAGGAATGCCGCGATCAGCTCCTCCATCGGCAGGAACCGCACCACCGACGAACCGTCGGCTGGCGCGCTGAGTTCGACGAACCGGTCGACGTTGTCGGGCACCTTGATCCTGGCGAAATGTTGACCGCCGTCGTCGGGATGCTTGACGGTGATCGCCAGGTTCAGGCTCAAACCGCTGACGAACGGGAACGGGTGCGCCGGATCCACCGCGAGTGGTGTCAGTACCGGGAAGACCTGCCCGTGGAAGTACGTCGAGAGCTTGTCGCGTTCGCCGGCATCCAATTCGGCCCAGGTGACGATGCGGATGCCCTCCTCGGCGAGGGCTGGGCGCACCGAGTCGAGGAACACCGCGGCATGGCGGCTGGCGAGCTGCTGGGTGCGCTCGCTGATCCGGCGCAGTTGTTCGCGGGGCGACAGGCCGTCGGCCGAGCGCACCGACAAGCCCATCTCGTCGCGGCGCTTGAGGCCCGCGACCCGAACCATGAAGAACTCGTCGAGATTGGACGCGAAGATGGCCAGGAACTTCAACCGTTCCAACAGCGGCAGCGACGGGTCGGCGGCCAGGGCCAGCACCCGCGCGTTGAAGTCCAGCCAGCTCAGTTCCCGGTTGAGGTAGCGGTCCTCGGGCAAGGCGTCGTCCACCGCGGGCGACGTGGCGGCCGGGGGTGCCTGCGGTGTCGCGGCCGGTAATCCCGGCGCCGCCCCGGCACCCGCCTCATCAGGGGAGACGTGGCCGGTCCCGGACGCAACCTCGGCTTCGGTGGCTTCGCTCACGCGTCCGATCATTCCTTATCGGTCAGCGCCCCGGCTACCCGCTGGCGGTAGTGGGCAACCGCCTTCGAGGTGGCGGGCCCGACCCCGAGGCGCCGCGCGGTGGCCAGATCGTCGGGGGTGTCGATATCGCATCGCAGCCCGGGCCAGGCCCCGGTCAGCTCGATCGCTCCGGAGTGCCTGTGGTGGGCCGCCGAGTCCGTGCCGAACCGGGGTGCCAGTGCCACCCCGAACGAGAACAGTGCCGAGGTGCCGGTGCCGTGCCGGTCCCCGACGAAACTGCGCGGATACGCGCGCGCCGCGGTCAGCGCCTCGGCGAATTCCTGTGCCTGCAGGGCTGGTAGATCACCTTGCAGGACAACGATATTCGGTGTGGTGGTGCGCAGTTCGTGCTCGGCGGCGGCGATGGCGTTGTTCAGTGGGTTGCGGTGGCCGGCCGGGGTTGGGTCGTCGAGGACGCCTGCCCCGAGCTGACGGGCCGCATCGGCGGCGACGTCGTCGGGGGTCACCACGGTGACCGGGGCGACCGCGGCGGCCGCCGTGACGGTGTCGACGAGCATCGCCAGCACCACCGCCTCACGGGTCGGCGCGGAGAATATCGGGGCCAGCCGCGTCTTGGCGGCGGTGAGGCGCTTGACGGCGATCACCACCGCCACGTCGGTGCCCGGCGTCGATGTTGCGGCGCCGCCGGGTCTCCTGCCGTTCATAAGGCCATCCTGCCAGCCGGGCCGGTATGCCCGGGTGCCCAGCGCCCGGAGATAGGGTGAAGCCGTGGTGGAGGCTGCGGTCATGGGTGCCGGCGCGTGGGGGACGGCGCTGGCCAAGGTGCTGGCGGATGCGGGTAATCCGGTGACGATGTGGGCCCGCAGGGCCGAGGTCGCCGAGGAGATCAACCGGGACCGGCGCAACAGCGGCTACCTCGGTGATGTCGCGCTGCCGAAGGGGATCCGGGCGACCGCCGACCCCGAGGAGGCACTGGCCGGGGCGTGCACGGTGCTCCTGGCCGTTCCGGCCCAACAGCTGCGGGCCAATCTGGACGGCTGGAAACATCTGATCGGTGCCGACGTGACCATGGTGAGCCTGGCCAAGGGCATCGAGCTGGGTTCGCTCATGCGGATGAGTCAGGTCATCGTGCAGGTCACCGGTGCCGACCCGATGCGGGTCGGCGTGGTGACGGGGCCCAACCTGGCCAGCGAGATCGCCGACGAGCAGCCGGCGGCGACCGTCGTCGCGTGTAGCGACTCCGGGCGGGCGGTGGCCCTGCAACGGGCCCTGGCCACCGGGTACTTCCGGCCCTACACCAATGCCGATGTGATCGGCGCCGAGGTGGGTGGGGCGTGCAAGAACGTCATCGCGCTGGCCTGCGGCATGGCCGCGGGCGTCGGCCTGGGGGAGAACACCGCCGCCGCGATCATCACGCGCGGCCTGGCCGAGATCATGCGGCTGGGCATCGCACTGGGGGCCACCCCGGCCACGCTGTCCGGCCTCGCCGGGATCGGTGATCTCGTCGCCACCTGCAGCTCGCCGCAGTCGCGCAACCGCACGTTCGGCGAACGGCTCGGAAAGGGCGGCACCATGGAGTCGGCGCTGACGGCGGCGCGCGGACATGTGGCCGAGGGCGTGTCCTCGTGTGAATCGGTGCTGGCGCTGGCCTCCAGCTACGGCGTCGAGATGCCGTTGACCGATGCCGTACACCGGGTCTGTCACAAGGGGCTTTCGGTACACGAAGCGGTCGCCCTGCTGCTCGGTCGCAGCACCAAACCGGAGTAACCGATGGACGGTACCTACGGCGACTCCACCCGCAGCGTCAAAGCCGTTGGTGTGGAATCAGTTCCAGGAAGTCCGGTGGCGCCGATGCCGGTTCCCGCTTCGACGTATCACCTCTCGCCCGACGAGACCGAACCGTTGGACAGCTACGGGCGCAGCTCCAATCCGTCGTGGCGCCAGCTGGAATCGGCGCTGGCCGCGCTTGAGGGGGCGACCGCCGCGCTGACCTTCGGGTCGGGGATGGCCGCGATCACCTCGGCGCTGCGGGTCACGGCCAGGCCGGGCTGCACCCTTGTGGTCCCGGCTGACGGGTACTACCAGGTCCGGCGGTACGCCGCGGAGTATCTGGCGCCGCAGGGAATCACCGTGGTCGAGGCGCACACCGGCCAGATCTGCGAGGCCGCGGCGGCCGCGGATGTGGTGCTGGCCGAGACGCCGGCCAATCCCGGGTTGGACGTCGTCGACCTGCACCGGCTCGCCATTATCTGCCGCGGTCGCGGGGCCACCCTGATGGTCGACAACACCACCGCCACCCCGCTGGGGCAGCAGCCGCTCTCGCTGGGCGCCGACCTCGTGGTGGCCAGCGCCACCAAATCCCTGTCCGGGCACAGTGACCTGGTGGCGGGGTACGTGGCCGGATGCCAGCCCGAACTGATGGCGGCGGTGGAATCCGAGCGGCTGCTGGCCGGGCCGATCCTCGGCGCCTTCGAGGCCTGGCTGGTGCTGCGCAGTCTCGGTAGCGCCGGGCTGCGTTTCGAGCGACAGTGCCAGAACGCCACCGCACTGGCGGTCATGTTGCGAAGCCATCCGGCGGTGAGATCGGTGCGCTATCCCGGATTGCCGGACGATCCGGCGCACGGGCCCGCCGCGGCACAGATGAAACGGTTCGGCGGGCTGGTGTCCATCGAGTTGGCCGATGCCGCGGCGGTGCACGCCCTGGTGCAGCGCAGTGCGCTGCTGATCGCCTCGACCAGCTTCGGCGGCATCCACACCTCGGTCGACCGCAGGGCCCGCTGGGGCGACCCGGTGCCCGCCGGATTCGCCCGCATCTCGGCCGGCATCGAGGACACCGACGATCTGCTCGCCGATGTGGAACAGGCCCTTTCGGCTTCCGGCCATGGATGACTTCAGCGGCAAGGACGTCACGTTCGCCGATCTGGAGATGCTGGTCGCATTCTCGCGGACCGAGCACTTCGGCCACACCGCCGACGAGCTCGGGGTCAGCGTCGCGACCGTGCAGCGTGCCATCCGGGCGCTGGAGCGCAAGCTGGGGGTCGCCCTGGTCGAACAGTCCGGACGCCGGGTCCGGATGTTGCGGACCGGCAATGTGCTTGCCAGGGAGGCGAATGCGGTGCTGCGGGCCAGGCAGGAGGCCGTCGACACCACGTTGGCCGACGCCGGCTACCCGCAGCGTTTGTTGCGCATCGCGCACACGTTCTCGCTCGGGCTCGGGTTCGTGCCCCAGGTGCTGGCCGAACTCCTGGTCGAACACAAGGGATTGCGGTTCCGGTGCTGGCAGGGCTCGGCCACCGATGTGATCGCCGCACTGCTGCGGGGCGAGGCCGATGTGGCCTTCACCTCGGTGGCGCCCAACGAGCAGGATTTCGTCGTCGTGCCGTTGTTCACCGAGAGTCTGCTGCTCGCGGTTCCGGTCGACGACCCGCTGGCGCAGCGCAGCAGCGTATCGCTGGCCAGCGTGCGCGACCGCGCCTTCGTGGCCATGGAACTCGGCTCCAGTAGCCGCACTCATATGGTGAATGCTTGTGCCAGAGCGGGATTCGTGCCGCAGATCGCCGTCGAGGGTAATGATCTGTTCGTCGTCGAGTCGATGGTCGGGGCCGGGATCGGGGTTTCGGTGGTTCCCGAGGGGATGACCGACCATCAGCATCCCCGGGTGGTGCGGATCCGGATCGTCGACCCGAAGCCCTCCGAACGCACCGCCTTCCTGGCCTACCCGCGGGCGGGTGCCCAGTACGAGAGTGTGCACGAGCTCGCCGCGATCGCCCGCAGGCGCGGGAGGCTGCGCCACAAACCGTTGCAGTAACTGCAACAATCGCGACGCGGAACGGTGTTGTTCCACCTCGACCGCGTTCATAGGGTCCAAGGCATGCCTGAAACCGCTGTGATGCGGACCACGACCACTGAGTTTTGTGATCAGTTGATCGCGGCCGCCGCCGAACCGTTGCCCCCCGCCGTCGCCGATGCCGCGCGCCGCAGCCTGTTCAACGTGCTGGGAACGGCGGTGGGCGCCGCGAACTCGCCGGCCGCGGATGCCATCCTCGCGGCCGCACGCGAGCTTTCCGCCAACGGCTCGGTGCGGGTGCCGGGCCGGGGTGAACTGCTCGACGAGCACTGGGCGGCCCTGTTCAGCGGAACCGCGGCCCACTACGACGACTTCGATGACACCCACCTGGCGACGGTGATCCACCCCGGTGCGGCCACCCTCGGTGTCCTTGTGGGGTTGCATGATTCGGTGGACGCGCCGGGCGAGCGGTATCTGGTCGCGTTCGCGCTGGGGTGTGAGGCGCAACTGCGCATCGGTAACTCGGTCTCGCCCAACCACTACGACCGCGGCTGGCACATCACCGGCACCTGCGGCGTCTTCGGCGCGGCGGTCGCGGCCTCGGTGCTGCTGGGACACACCAGCGATGAACTGCGTGCGGCGCTCGGCGCCGCGGCGACGATGACCCTGGGTCAGCGCGAGGCGTTCGGCTCGATGACCAAACCGTTCCACGCCGGAAAGGCCGCCGCCAACGGCATTTTGGCCGCCCGGCTGGCCGCGGCGGGGCATACCGGGTCCGAGGACCCGCTGGGCGATGACGGTGTGCTCACCGTGATCGCCGATGCGGTCGACGCCGCCGAGCTGCACCGGCCGTGGTCCGCGGATGGCTCCGACTGGGAGCTGATCAGCAATACGTTCAAGCCCTACCCGTGCGGGATCGTCGCACACCCGGTGATCGACGCCGCCGTCGCGGCGAGCCGCCAGATCGCCGATACCGGTGCGATCGAGGCGGTCGAGGTCACCTGCCATCCGCTGGTCCCCGAACTCATGGGTACCCGGCAGCCGCGCGACGGACTGCAGGCCCGGTTCAGTTCCCGCCACGGGGCCGCGGTGGGGCTGCTCGACGGATCGGTGGGGTTGCGCGAGTTCTCCGATGCGCGTGCCACCGCGGCGGATGTGGTCGGGCTGCGCGCCGTCACCGAACTCCTGCCGACCACGGACTGCGCCCGCGACGAAGCCACGATCACGGTGCGGCTGCGTGGTGCCGATCCGGTGGTCGTGCACGTCGAGCATGCGCGTGGCAGCCTGGCCCGGCCGCTGACCGATGCGGAACTGCTGGCCAAGGTCGACGCGCTCACCGAACCCGTCCTCGGTGCCGGATCGGCCGCGCGGATTCTCGCCGCGGTCGAAGCCCTGGAAACCGACACCGGCGCCGGCTTTTCCGGCGTCGTCGCCACCACGCGTCCCGGAGGTGCCCTGTGACCGTCACCGACGAACTCGTCCGTTTCATCGGCACCGCGGCACCGCCGCCCGCCGCGCTGGCCGAGGCTGGCAATCAACTTCGGGAGATCCGGCGCCTGGTCCGGATATCCGGTGACGCCGTCAAGGACGCCTATCCGGCCGGGCCACCCACGGCGACGAACCGCGCCTGGCGCACCGCGATCACCGCGGCCGGTGCCGACGGCTGGCCGGCGGTCGGGGCCGCAGTGGTTGCGCTGCACCGTGGATCGACGACGGCAACGGCGGATGCCCAGGCGGCGACCGCGATCGGCACCGCCGTCGCCGATCAGCTTCGCACCGCGCTGCGATCGACCACCAGCGCCGAGCGGTGGAGCCACCGCAGTGTGGCAAGTGTCCTCGGCGCGGGTGCGGGCGCGGGACGCCTGCTGCGGCTCGACGAGGCCCAGCTGCGTCACCTGCTCGGACTGTGCGCCACCCAGGCGGCCGGACTCGCCGACGCCGACGAGACCGGCACCGGCACACTGCAACTGGCCAAGGCCGCCGCCGACGCCGTCGAGGCGGCCGTGCTGGCACGCCACGGGTTCACCTCGTCGGTCGACGGGTTGGGCGGGCGCAGAGGGCTTTTCGAGGTCCTGGCGCCCGGGGCGGTGTGGCCGCCGGGCCTGGGTGACCGGTGGGGTACGGACGGCGATTGACGGACGCGGCGCCAAGGGTAAGGAGGTCAACGATGACTGAGACGGACAGTGCTCGCGGGCAGCGCGAACATCACGACAGCGATCCACCACCGGACGAGTTCGACGCGGGCGATGAGCAACATTCACCGCTGTCCACCGCGCCACTGGCGCAGGCCGGGCTCGGTGTGGTGGCCGCCGTATTCGGCATCATCGCGCTGGTCGACGCATCCGGGCTCGACATGTTCGGCAAGAAGGGAGTGCCGGGGCCCGGGCTGTTCCCCACGGTGACCGCGCTCGCGGTGACGGTCCTCGGCCTGACGCTGGTCGGGATCTCGGTGCTGCGCCGGATCCGCTCGGGGCCGGGCGAAGGGCTGACCGGTGTCGGCGCGGAGATCCTGCGGGCAGGCACGGTGTGGATCGGCCTGGTCATCTGCATCGCCCTGATGGAGGTGATCGGGTTCGTCGCGGCGAGCGCCCTGCTCATCGCCTACCTGGTGCTGGCGGTCGAGCGGGTCCGCGGGATCAAGGCGGTGCTGGCGATCGTCGGCGTACCGCTCGTCGCGTACCTGCTGTTCGTCTTCGTCCTCGGGGTGGAACTGCCGACATCGGCCTTCGTCGAAGGGATTTAGGAAGCACTGATGGACGCGTTGAATAATCTGCTGACCGGATTCGAGTCGGCGTTCACACCGATGAACCTGTTCTGGGTGCTGGTCGGGGTCGTCATCGGCACCCTCGTCGGCATCCTGCCCGGACTTGGCCCACCGGCCACCCTGGCCATCCTGCTGCCGGTCACCACCGCCCTGTCACCGACCACCGGACTGATCATGATGGCCGGCATCTATCACGGTGCCAAGTTCGCCGGCGCGACCACGTCCATCCTGCTCAACATCCCCGGCGAGACCTCGTCGGTGGTGCTGTGTCTGGACGGACACCCGCTGGCCCGCCAGGGCCGGGCCGGGGCCGCGATGGGCATGTCGGCGATTTCGGGTTTCATCGCAAGCACCTTCGGTGTCGTCGCGCTGACCTTCGCCGCACCGTTCGTGGCCAATCTGGCGATGAGCTTTGGCCCGCCCGAATACGCGGCGTTGATGGCCTTCGGCCTGTTGATGGTGATCCTGCTGGCCAGCGAGTCACCCGTGAAGGGATTTCTGTCGCTGTCGGTCGGGTTGCTGCTGTCCACCATCGGTATCGACATCTTCACCGGTCAGCAGCGCCTGACCTTCGGCACCACCGCACTGTTCGACGGCATCGAGTTCATCGCGGTCAGCGTCGGGTTGTTCGCCGTCGGCGAGGTTCTGCTCAACGTGGAGAAGAAGATGGACCGGCAGCTCTTCACGGTGCCCAAGGGCCTGAAGAATCTGCTGCCCACCAGACAGGATCTCAAGCAGTCCCGCGCGGCCATCGCGATGGGGTCGGTGTTCGGCTTCTTCATCGGGGCACTGCCCGGCGGCGGTTCCACCGTCGCATCCTTCCTGTCCTATGCGATGGTCAAGCGGACCTCGAAGCGTCCCGAGAAATTCGGTAAGGGCGCCATCGAGGGTGTGGCCGGCCCGGAGGCGGCCAACAACTCCGAGTCGGGCGGCGCGATGATCCCGCTGCTGAGCCTCGGTCTGCCGGGAAGCTCATCCACCGCGGTCATGCTGGCGGCGCTGCTGCTCTACGGGTTGCAGCCCGGGCCGCTGCTGTTCACCGATCATCCCGAGATCGGCTGGCCGGTGATCGCCAGCCTCTACATCGGCAACGTGATGTTGATCATCCTGAACCTGCCGATGATCCCGGTCTGGGTGCAGATCCTCAAAATCCCGTACTGGGCGCTGTATCCGGCGATCCTGGTGCTGGCCGCGGTCGGCGTGTACAGCGTGCGCAGCTCGTTGACCGATGTCTTCATGATGGCGGGCTTCGGTCTGCTCGGCTACGTGTTCGGCAAGTTCGGCGTGCCTGCGGCCCCGCTGGTGATGGCGTTCGTGCTGGGCCCGATGGCCGAGAATGCCGTGCGGCAATCCCTGGTGCTCTCGGACAACAATCCGATGATCTTCCTGGAGCGCCCGATCTCGGCGACCATCTTCGGCGCGGCGGTACTGGTCGCGGTGACGCTGCTGATCACCGGGCGGCGCCGGAAGTCACCACGGGCCCGGCTGCGGTCCTCGGTGCTGGAACAGTCGGGCGACCTGGCCGGATCGAAGGGCGAGTGATGAACACACGACAGTATTCCCGGCGAACCGTGCTCCTCGGTGCCGGCGCCGGCCTGATGTTGGCCGGGTGCGGCCTGCAGCGCGGCGGCATGTCCAACGGGGTGCCCAACAGCACCCAGGTGGTGGTGCACACCGGCCCCGGCGGCGGCAGTGACGTGTTCGCCCGCCAGGTCGTCAAACTCATGCACGACGACCGGCTGATCGACACCTCGTGGCCGGTGCGCAACCAGACCGAGGGTTCCTCGATCGGTGCGATGTCGTATCTGCGCGGTCGAAAGGGCAAGACCGACACCATCGCCGCGGTCACCCCGACATGGTTGGTGACGCCGCTGACGCTGTCGGGTGCCTCGGTGTCGATCACCGCGCTGACACCCATCGCGGCGCTGCTGGTCGAGCCCCAGGTGGTGGCGGTCCGGGCCGATTCCGGCTACCACACCATCAAGGACTTCATCGCCGACGCGCAGCGCAAGCCGGATCAGCTGGTCCAGGTGGGCGGTTCCATCACCGCCACCGACTCACTGACCGGCAAGGCGTTGCAGGCCAGGACGGACAGCCAGTGGAAGTACCTGACCTTCAGCGACAGCGCCCAGCGGATCGGGGCGCTGTTGCGTAACGACGCCCAGATGATGATCGGGGCCTCAACGGATTTCGTCGACCAGGTCAAGCTCGGTGCGGTCAAGGTGCTGGCCACCGTCGCCGACCGCAAGGTCGCCACGTTCCCGGAGCTGACCTCGATGAAGGCGCAGGGGCTCGACACCGGACCACTGCCCGAGGAGTTCCGCGGTTTCGTCGGCCCGCCCGAGATGCCCGAGCAGGCGCTGACCTACTACCAGGAGCTGTTCGGGAAGCTGGTGACGTCCCCGGGGTGGGACGACTTCGTCGACGAGAACGGTTCGGTGACCACATTTCTGGAGGCCGACAAGTTCGGTTCCATGCTCAAGGAGCAGGACGATTCCCTGACCACCCTGATCGACAGCATCGGATTGGCGCAACAATGACCACAACCGTCCAGGCCGGGCTGACCGCACAGCTCGCGGATTTCGCTGCAGGACTGCAATTCTCAGATCTCCCCGACGAGGTGGTGCATGAGGCCAAACGGGCCGTGATCGACCATCTCGGCGTCGCGCTGGCCGCGTCCGGGCATCCGTCCGTCGACACGATGCTGCGGGTGGCGCAGCGGTGCGGCGGGCCGGGGGCGCACACCGTCTTCGGCCGGACCGAAACCGTGACCATGCCCTACGCCGCACTGGTCAACGGATTCGGTGCGCATCTGCTCGACTACGACGACACCTTCAATCCCGGCGACACCACGGTGCACGGCAGCGCGCCGGTCTGGCCCGCGCTGGCCGCGCTGGCCGGGCAGTCGACCGTCACCGGGCGTGAGGCGCTGACGGCGTTCGTGGCCGGATTCGAGACCGAATGCCGGCTGGGCCGGGCCGCGGGCGACGCCCACTACGAGATCGGTTGGCACGTCACGGGAACCGTCGGTCACGTGGGAGCGGCCGCCGGCGCGGCACGCCTGCTCGGACTCGGGCCGGCGACGCTGAGCCAGGCGATGGGCAGTGCGGGCACCCAGGCCGCCGGTCTCAAGGCCGTGTACGGAACCGACGGTAAGCCGCTGCACGCCGGCAAGGCCGCGATGGACGGGTTGCTTTCGGCCGTGATGGCGCAGGAGGGCATCACATCGACCGGCCAAATCGTCGAGGACGCCCGGGGGTTCCTCGCGGTGATGTCGACCGATCCGGCGCCGGACAAGCTCACCGAGCGGCTCGGTGAGCAGTGGCACCTTCTGACCAACGGCTACAAGGCCTATCCCAGCGGATCGCTGACGCATCCGGCCATCGACGCCGTCCTGCTACTGCGCGCCCAGCACGGGTTCGCGGCGGCCGACGTGCGTGCCGTGCGGGCCACGGTGAACCCCAAGGCGGCCACCGTGACCGGCAAGACCAACCCCACCACCGGGCTCGAGGCGAAGTTCAGCCTGACCCACGGTGTCGCGGTGGCGTTGCTCGCGCGTCCCCGGCTGGACCATTACACCGACGAGGGGGCCCGCGATCCGCGGATCGCGGCGTTGCGTGAGGTGACCGTGGTGCGTCCCGACGACTCGGTCGGCAAGCGGGCCGCATCCGTGAGCGTCGAGTTGGCCGACGGCCGGGTGCTCGACGGCCGCGTCGAGGCCAATAAGGGCACCCCGGAAAACCCGCTGACCGACGCCGATCTGACCGAGAAGTTCATCGACAACGCGGCGCCGCGGCTCGGCGACGACGGTGCCGCCGCGCTGCTCGCGCGGTGCTGGGATCTGGAGCACACCGGCGATTTCGGGGAGCTGATCCGGACGACGGGGGTGCGCGGGTGAGTGGCGTCGCGGTGGTCACCGGTGGTGCCCGCAACCTCGGCAGGTCCATCGTGCTGGCGTTGGCCCGATCCGGCTACCACGTCGTGGTCAACACCCGGTCCGATGTGGAGGCCGCCGAAAAGGTGGTGGCGCAGGCCCGCGAAATCGGGGTCGACGCGGTCGCCGCGGCGGCCGATGTCGCGGCCGCCGAACAGGTGGAGCGGATGTTCGGCCTGGCCGAGGAGCTCGGGCCGTTGCGGGTGCTGGTGAACAACGCGGCCATGCGCACCCGGGTGCCGGTGTACGACGTGACCGCCGCCGACTGGACGGCGGTGCGGTCGGTGACCCTGGACGGGGCCATGCACTGTGCGATGGCCGCACTGCCCCGGCTGCGCGACGCCGGCGGCGGCAGCATCGTGTCGATCGTCGGGGCCAACGCCCTGTCCGGCGATGCCGGCCGGTTTCACGTCTCGGCGGCCAAATACGGTCTGGTCGGGATGACGAAGGCCCTGGCCGCCGCATGCGCTGCCGACCACATCAACGTCAATGCCGTCTCACCGAGCCGGATGGAACCCGGCCCCGGCACCCCGGCGGCAGCGGCGGAGGCCGAGCGGCGCCGCGACACGGTTGCCGGCACCGTGGCGTTTCTGGCCTCGCCTGCGGGCCGCGATGTGACGGCACAGCTGATCGAAGTGGGGGCGCAGCGATGAAATGGCAGGTCACGATGCGCCGAAAGGCACCCGGGTACCGGGGCGGTAGCCTCTCTAGGTTGTGACTGCCCGCATTCCACCCTCAGGTCGCACGCGGGTCGCCGTCGTCTACGGTGGCCGCAGCTCCGAGCACGCGATCTCCTGTGTCTCGGCAGGCAGCATCCTGCGCAACCTCGATCCGGAACGGTTCGAGGTGGTGGCCGTCGGGATCACCCCGGACGGTTCCTGGGTGCTGACCGACGGCCGGTCGGAGACGCTGGCGATCAGCGGCGGGCAACTGCCGCAGGTCACCGAGTCCTCGGGCACCGAGCTGGCCCTGCCCGCCGCCCCCAATCGCAGCGGGCAGCTGCTGGCGTTGGGCAACGGCCCGGGCGAGATCCTGGCCGCGGTCGACGTGGTGTTCCCGGTGCTGCACGGACCGTACGGCGAGGACGGCACCATCCAGGGCCTGCTCGAACTGGCCGGGGTGCCCTATGTCGGGTCCGGGGTGCTGTCCAGCGCCGCGGGGATGGACAAGGAGTTCACCAAGAAGCTGCTGGCCGCCGAGGGCCTGCCGATCGGCGACCACGAGGTGCTGCGCCCCAAGGTCGCGACCCTGGACCTGGCGGCCCGCGAGCGCCTCGGGCTGCCGGTGTTCGTCAAGCCTGCGCGCGGCGGATCCTCGATCGGCGTCAGCCGGGTGACGGCCTGGGACGAGCTGCCCGCCGCGATCGCCCTCGCCCGCCGCCACGACCCCAAGGTCATCGTCGAGGCGGCGGTGCCCGGGCGCGAACTGGAATGCGGTGTGCTCGAATTCCCGGACGGCACAGTCGAAGCCAGCACGGTCGGGGAGATCCGGGTGGCCGGCGTGCGGGGCCGTGAGGACGGCTTCTACGACTTCGCCACCAAATACCTCGAGGACGCCGCCGAACTCGACGTACCGGCCAAAGTCGACGACGAGGTCGCCGAGGCGGTGCGGGGGCTCGCGGTGCGCGCCTTCACCGCCATCGACGGCCAGGGCCTGGCCCGGGTCGACTTCTTCCTCACCGACGACGGACCGGTGATCAACGAGATCAACACCATGCCGGGGTTCACCACCATCTCGATGTTCCCGCGGATGTGGGCGGCCAGCGGCGTCGACTATCCGTCCCTGCTGACGGCGATGGTGGACACCGCGATGGCCAGGGGCACCGGCCTGCGCTGACCGCCGCGCTCAGCCGACCGGGGCCGGATCGATCGGTTTGGCCGGCATGGTCCGCGCGATCTGACCCGACAGCAGTTGGATCGGCGTCGGCCCGGATCCGGCGGGCAGGGTGAGCGCCACATACACCGGCCGGTCCACCGCGTACCAGGTGCTGCGGCCCTGATCGGCATCGTCGGGTGCGGCCGGCGCCCCCAGCTCGTCCACCCGGAACCACTGCACCGCGTCCACCTGTTGCAGGGGAGTGCCGACCACGAACTCGTTGGGCCGTTCCAGCCCGCAGCGCAGCACCACCGGCTCACTGTCGGCGCCGGCCCGCCACGCCGCCGCGCCGGGCGGGGTCGGCTCGACCGTGGGTGCTCGCCGGTAATCACCCAGCTGCTCGGGCAGGGCGCCGAGCAGGGCGTGGCATTCGTCGCTGTCGGCTCGCGGGGCCGGCACCCCGGAGATGGCCACGGGTTCCTGGTCGGGTGACTGCTGACGCGATGCCGCGATGCCCAGGACGGTGATCAGCGCCGACACCGCCACCACGACCGCCGCGATCAGCAAGGCGCGCGGTGGTCCGTCGGTGGTCTGCGGATCGGTCACACCCCTAACTCTAAGGCGCGTCGAACAAACCGGGTTCGGGTTGACCCCCCACAGCAATTCGGTTCAGCGGTATCCGGTGGTATCGGCGGGCTTGCCGGCGTCCTGAACCTCGCGGAGATAGCGCCAGCAGTCGGGCCGCGATCCGTCGAGGTCGGTGAATCCGTAGTACCGGGCCAGGCTTCCGCTCGACAGCGACTCGCCGCTCCAGCGCGCACGGTCCGGGTCGGCGGCGAGCGCGGCCACCGCTCTGCCAGTGAACCGGGGTGTCTCGGAGATGGCGAAATGCGGTTCCCTGCCGGTGGCATCGTGCCAGGTCTCTTCGGTGACCCCGTATTCCTCCAGCATGATCTCCGAGCGCATCCATCCGGGACTCAGCGACACCGAGGTGGCGCCATGCGGAGCCAGGTCCTTGGCGTGCACCCACGCCAGTCGGTTGATCGAGGTCTTCGAAAGGTCGTAGAAGGGCGAGAGACGATAGTTCGCCGAGTTGTACTCGGCGGTGCCGTCGGTCATTTCGACCAGAAGACCGCCGGGGTTCTCGATCAGCAGTGGCAACGCGTGGTGCGCGGTGATCAGGTGGGTGTCCACGGCGAGTCGGAGCATCCGCAGCCCCTTCTCCAGATCATGCCGCCACACCGGCGTGTCCCATTCGACGAGGTACTCGCCACCCCAGATGTCGTTGACCAGAACATCGAGCCGCCCGTGCGCGGCGCGGATCCGGGCGACGAGCGCCGCGACCTCGTCGCCGATCAGGTGGTCGACGCGCACCGCGATTCCGGCGCCGCCGGCATCGGTCACCAGATCGGCCGTCTCTTCGATGGTTTCGGGGCGGTCGTATTCCGACCGCTGCTGCCGGGTGGTCCGCCCGGTGACGTACACCGTCGCGCCCGCGGCGCCGAGTTCGATCGCGATACCCCGGCCGGCCCCGCGCGTTCCTCCGGCCACCAGGGCCACGGTTCCCGCGAGCGGGCCGTCGGTCGATGATCCCATCCGACGCCTGTCTCCTTTCCATCCCGCCGCGCCCCGGATACCGTTGCCGGAGTGTTCCTCTCGACGATCTCGGCCGCATCGCCTCGGGTATGAGTTCAGATCCGTTGCGGCAGTATGCATTTGACTGGAAATCGCGGCCGCCCTTGCGGGCGAGGGTGGGACTTCGGCGAGTAGCCGCTCCAGTGTAGGAGATAGCCTCGCACGAGGAGGTGACCGGATGACCGAGAAGCACGGGGATGCGCAGCGGAGCGAGGTGGCGCGATACGCACTCGCACCGACGATCCAGGCGCACTACGGCCTGGGCGTGGAACGTGATCGCCTGACGACCTGGGGATGGCTGGAAGCCCTGCGCACCCGCGAGATGCTGCACAGATTCCTGCCGCCGGCGCCGGCGGTGATCATCGATGTGGGCGGCGCCGAGGGCGCATACGCGTTACCGCTGGCCGTCGGCGGCTACCGGGTCCACCTGATCGACCCGTGGGCGCCGCATGTGCGGGTCGCCAGGGCCGCATCCGCGCGGCAGCCCGATGCCCCGCTGATGTCGGTGCAGGAGGGTGATGCCCGCGATCTTCCCTACGACGACGGCGTTGCCGACGGCCTTCTCCTGCTGGGCCCGCTCTACCACCTGATCGATCCGCGGGATCGCGCCAGGGCACTGTGCGAGGCGCACAGGGTGCTGCGCCCCGGCGGGGTGTTGATGGCCGCCGGAATCTCCCGCTTCGCCTCGACGATCAGCGGAATCGCATCGGACGCGATCGGCGACCCCGGGTTCGAGGCGATCGTCGAGAGAGACCTGCGCGACGGCGTGCATGACAATCCCGATCCGGTCGGGCGTCCGGAGTGGTTCACGCTCGCCTACTTCCACGAGCCCGACGAGCTTCGCGCCGAGATCGCCGGAGCGGGCTTCGACGACGTGGAGATCCTGGCGATCGAGGGCGTCGCGGCCATGCAGGCCGGCGAACCGCCCGCCGACCAGGCCGCACAAGATGCGTTGCAACGCGCGATCAGACGAGTCGAGTCCGAGCCGTCGCTGCTCGGCGCCACCGCCCACATGATGGCGATCGGCCACGTGCCGGCGGCGTGATTTTACGAATCATGGCGGGGACGCACGGTTCCACGCCGAGCGGATCTCCGCGAGGACGACGCCGGTCGCCGGGCCGAGATGGCGGCGCGGGTGGGTGAGGGCGACGACATCGCAGGCGGGCAGCTGCGGTCCGTCGATCACCTGCAGTGTGCCGTCGCGGAGTTCGGCATCGATGGCCAGGGCCGGCAGTGTCGTCCAGCCGAGACCGGCGGCAACACAACGTTTGATCGCCTCGATACTGCCGAAACGTGAACAGCGGCCGGTCGCTGATCCGGTGGCCGCGAGTCGGTCGGAGACCACATCGCTGTAGCCGCAGCCCTCCTCGACGAGCAGCACGTCGCGGCGGGCCAGATCGCTCCAGGTCACCTCACCGGTGCCGGCCGTCGCCCGCTCCAGGAACACCAGCGGTTCGGCGCCGAGCCGCTCGGCGGTCAGGTTCGTGGGCGGCAGCGCGGGCTCCATAGTCAGCGCGATATCGACCGTGGCGCGATTGACGGCGTCCAGCGCCGCTGCGATACCTCCGGGGCTGACCCACACCTGCACCAGCGGTTCGACCGCGCGGACGGCACTGATGATCGCCGGGAGGCGGTATGTGCACAGGGATTCCGGCGCCATGACGCGGACCGTCCCGGCGGGCCGCTGCGACCTCTCGATCGGCAGGGCGTGGATGCGGTCCTGGGTGGCGAGCATCGCCTCGGCCAACGGGAGCAGGCGCGAGCCCAGGTCGGTGGTCCGCACCCCGTCCTGCAGCCGATCCAGTACGCGGCCGCCCAGCTGGCGCTCCAGCTTCTGCACATGGCTGGTCACCGTGGATTGGGTGAAGCCCAGTTCCATCGCGGCCGCGGTGAAGCTTCCCGCGTGCACGACGGTGAGGAAACTGCGCAAAAGCCTGGTGTCCATTCGACCCGTCCGTTGCTATTGCGATTCGCGATATGGCTGATCGAGTTTCATCGTTAGACACGATATCGGTGTTGGTCGACAGTGGAAACCATGCGCGGAGGGTGCGACACGACGGACCGTGAGCGGGCGGGCCGGGCGACGGTCGCGCTGCTCGCCTTGTTGGCCGTGACGTTTCTGGCGTTCGTCAACTACGCCGCCCTGCTCCCGGTGGTGCCGATGTGGGCCGTTCAGGGTGGGGCGGCCAACCTCGCGGCCGGTGTGACGACCGGCGGGATGATGGCCGCGACCGTCGTGACGCAGGCCGGGATGCTGCGCCTGTCGCGGACGGCCGGGCTGCGCAACCTGATGCTGGCCGGCCTGCTGCTGCTCGGCGCGCCGAGCCCGCTCTACCTGCTCTCGACCGACTTCGCGCCGATCATGGCGATCACGGTTCTGCGCGGCATCGGATTCGCGTTCATGGTCACCGCGGGCGCCACCTTCGTCGCCACGCTGGCGGGTGCGGGCCGGCTGGCCTCCTCGGCGTCCTGGTACGGGGTGGCGGCGGCCCTGCCGAACATCGGCGCGCTGGCCGGCGGTGTGTGGGCCACCGAAGCCCTCGGGTACGGATTCGTCTTCTGGGTATCGGGAGGGGCCTGCGTCGTCGCCGCAGTCATCGCATGGGCGCTGCCGAACCATCGAAATACGTTCCGGCTCGGCAACATCGTCGTCACGCGCCGCATCGCGGCGCCGCTCATCCTGTTCGTCGTGACGGCCGGGGCGTTCGGTGCCGTCACGACCTTCCTGCCACTGTCGGGGCCGACGGTCGGCCTGTCGGCGACGGCGCTGCTCGCGGCCTCCGTCGCACTCGTCGCGGGCCGTGCGCTCGCCGGGTACATCGGGGACCGGTACCGGGCCGGGCCGCTGCTGGCGGTCGCCGTCGTCGTCGCCGCCTGCGGTGTGGGCCAGATCGGGTTGTCGTTGGACGGGCATCCGGTGTCACTGATCGTCGGGGCATCCTTGCTCGGCGCGGGTTTCGGGGCCGCCCAGAACGATTCCTTCGTCGCCACCCACCGGCGACTCGGGCGCGACCACAGTGGCGTCGCCAGCACCATCTGGAACGCCGCCTATGACGGCGGGCTCGGCGCGGGCGCCGTCGCGCTCGGCGGGGTGATCGGCTGCTTCGGCCATGTCGGCGCGTTCCTGGTCATGGCGGTGGCGATGATCGCCGTCATCGTCGTGACGGTCCGGATCGCACCGCTCTAGGATCCCGCCGGGTCGGCGATCGGGCAGGTCAGGGTGCGGGTGATGCCGGCGACGTGTTGCACACCGGCCACCACGTCGGACTGCAGTGCGCTCATGGTGTCGGCGCCGATCCGCAGCACGACGTCATACGGTCCGGTCACATACTCGGCCGAGAGCACGCCCGGCAGCGTGGCGAGTTGCTTGGCGACGACCTCGGCGCGGCCCACCTCGGTCTGGATCAACACGTAAGCCTGAACCACCGCCCGTCTCCTCCGTGTCGCTGCATAGACTCCTGGCCGCAGGGATAAACGTACCGCAGGTCCGGCCAGTGTTCATGGCGCGGCGGCGGCCGGCAGGAGGCGATATGGCCGGGCAGAATTCGGCCGGCAACACCGGGGACAGTTTTGCCGAGGTCGGCGAGTTCGCCGTCATCGACCGGTTGTTGGCCGGGCGCAGGCAACCGGAAGCGGTCGCGCTCGGACCAGGCGACGACGCGGCGGTGCTGACGGTTTCGGACGGCCGGACCGCGGTGTCGGCCGACATGCTGGTCCAGGACCGGCATTTCCGGCTGGACTGGTCGACGCCGCACGACGTCGGGCGCAAGGCGATCGCCCAGAACGCCGCGGACATCGAGGCGATGGGCGGCACCGCCACCGCGTTCGTCGTGGCGTTCGGTGCCCCGGCCGAGACGTCCACCGCCGCCGCGGTCGAACTCGCCGACGGAATGTGGGATGAGGCACGACGGCTCGGTGCGGGCATCGTCGGCGGCGATCTGGTGCGGGCACCGCAGTGGGTGGTGTCGGTGACGGCGCTCGGCGACCTCGGCGGCCGGGCGCCGGTGCGCCGCAGCGGGGCGCGGGCCGGCGACATGGTGGCCGTCGCGGGCGAGCTCGGCCGATCCGCGGCCGGATATGCGTTGTGGAGCAACGGTATCGATGCACACCAGGACCTGCGGCAGCGCCACCTGACACCCGAACCGCCCTACGGTCAGGGCGTGGCGGCCGCCGACGCGGGCGCGACCGCCATGACCGACGTCTCGGACGGGCTGCTGGCCGACCTCGGCCATATCGCCACCGCCTCGGGGGTCGGCATCGACCTCACCCGCGACGGCCTGGCAGCGGACCGGGCCGTGGTCGGTGCCGCGGCCGCGGCGGTCGGTGCCGACCCGTGGGAGTGGGTACTGGGCGGCGGCGAGGACCACGCGCTGGTGGCGACGTTCCCGCAAGCACCGCCCGCGGGTTGGCGGGTGATCGGCCGGGTGGTCGACGGCGCGGCCCTGGTGCACGTCGACGGCGCGGTGTGGTCCGGAACCACGGGATGGCAGTCGTTCGCGTGAGCAGGTTTGGCCGAGCGTGGGGCCTGTGCACGCGAATTGACTGAATCCCGTGCATGGGCCCCACGCTCGGCGCACTATGTTGGACCTTCGTGACCGCGCAACCCCTGAGTGAACTCATCGACGACGGCTGGGCCCGGGCGCTGGAACCCGTCGCCCCGCACGTGACGCAGATGGGGGAGTTCCTGCGTGAGGAACTGGCCGCGGGCAGGCGCTACCTGCCCGCAGGCCAGAATGTTCTGCGGGCCTTCACCTTTCCCTTCGACCAGGTGCGGGTGCTGATCGTCGGACAGGACCCGTACCCGACCCCCGGTCATGCGGTGGGGCTGAGCTTCTCGGTGGCCGCCGATGTGCGCCCACTGCCGCGCAGCCTGTCCAACATCTTCACCGAGTACGCCGAGGACCTCGGCCACCCGCAGCCCAGCAGCGGCGACCTGACACCGTGGGCGCAACGCGGTGTACTGCTGCTCAACCGGGTGCTCACCGTCCGTCCCGGCACCCCGGCCTCCCACCGCGGCAAGGGCTGGGAGGCGGTGACCGAATGCGCCATCCGGGCCCTGGTGGCGCGCAGGCAGCCGATGGTGGCGATCCTGTGGGGCCGCGACGCGTCCACCCTCAAGCCGATGCTGGCCGAAGGGGACTGCGCCACGATCGAATCTCCACATCCGTCGCCGCTGTCGGCATCGCGCGGCTTCTTCGGGTCCCGGCCGTTCAGTCGCGTCAATGACCTATTGGCGCAGCGGGGGTGCGACCCGATCGACTGGCGGCTGCCGTGACGGCACCGCCGTCACGGCATCGGGATCGGGGGCGGCGACGGTATCGGCGGGGGCGCGGGAATCGCCGGCGGTGACGGTATCGCCGGGGGTGACGGTATCGCGGGCGGCGCCGGAACCTCGATCGTGCCGTTGGCGCCGCCCTCGGTGGTCTCGGCAGGCGGAGCGGCGGGAGGCTGTGTCGGCGCCGGCGAGACCGTGGTCGGCACCGTCGTCTCGACCACGGTGCTTTCGCTCGTCGACGTCTCCGGGGCCGTCGTCGCGGATGTCGACCCGCCACCGGATTCGCCGCCGCCGCATGCGGCCAGCACAGCCGCCGCGGCCAGACCGCAGGTAAGCGGGTAGAACCGTCGCCAGAAACGCCGATGGGGGGTCATGCCGAAGGGAGATACCCCGCCGGTCCGACCACTAAACGCAAGCGCGCAAGCGCTCAGCCGCGCGCGACCTTGCCGGCCTTGATGCACGAGGTGCACACGTTGACCCGCTGCTTGTTACCGCCCGGGCGCGTCACGGCGCGCACGGACTGGATGTTCGGATCCCAGCGCCGGCTGGTCCGCCGATGCGAATGCGACACCGACTTGCCGAAGCCCGGTCCCTTCCCGCAGATATCGCACACGGCAGCCATATCAACAACTCCTCGAAATCAGTACTTGGGGTCTTGGGTCTGTCGCCACCGATCGACGCGGCTCGACAGACAACCTGATCAGAATACCGGCAGGCCAGGGTATCGCCAAAACGGCCCGTGAACGCGGCATCAGGTTGTCCACAGACGGCGGTGGTCTGGTCGGCTTTGTCGCCGTCACTGGATAGGCTGACGCCGAGGGCGGCGCCCGTGCCGCAAACGGGATTTCCGGCGGTGATAGGGAGGTTCGATGTCTGCTCGGCGGCTCGACGCCCACACCCTGCGGGATTGGGTGCACACCGCCGTCGACGACCTCATCACCCACACCGACGAGATCAACCGGCTCAACGTGTTCCCGGTGGCCGACGCCGACACCGGGACGAACATGCTGTTCACCATGCGTTCGGCGTGGGCGCAGATCGACAACGGGCCGATCGGCGGCGATGTCGCGCAGGTGGCGAGCGCCCTGGCCGCCGGCGCCCTGCAGGGGGCGCGCGGCAATTCCGGGGTGATCCTGTCGCAGATCCTGCTCGGCCTCGCCGAGGTCGTCACCTCGGCGGCCGCCCAGCGTGACGGCGGCCTCGGCGACATCGACGCACCGATCTACGGCGCGGCCCTGCGGCACGCCGTGACCCTCGCCATCACCACGATGGGTGGGCCGGTGCCCGGCACCATCGTGTCGGTGTTGCAGGCCGCGGCCGGCGCCGCCGAACAATGTGCCGACGACGGCGGCGACACCGCCGATGCGGCCGCTGCGGCCGCCGACGCCGCGGCCGTCGCGCTCGATCAGACCCCGAAGCAACTCAGCGTGCTGGCCGAGGCAGGCGTCGTGGATTCCGGTGGCCGCGGCCTTCTGGTCCTGCTCGACGCGATGACCGCGACCCTGGCCGGGCAGGCCCCCCGCCGGGGGGTCTACACACCCGCACCGCCCGAGGGCGGGTCGGCCGCGCGGTCCCAGCCGCCGACGAAGGTGCCGCCGCAGTTCGAGGTCATGTATCTGCTGAGCGGATGCGGCGCGGACGCCGTGGAACGGTTGCGCGCGGGGCTCGACCACATGGGCGAATCGGTGGCGATCGCCACCTCGGGCGGGGATGAGTACTCGGTCCACGTGCACGTCGATGACGCCGGCGCGGCCGTCGAGGCCGGCCTCGCGGTCGGCACCCTGCGCCGCATCCAGATCACCGCGCTCAGCACCGCGGGCGCGCGACCGGCCGGGGGCTGGGCGCACGAGCGGGCCGTGCTGGCGGTCGCCGACGGTGACGGCGGGGCCGAATTGTTCGCCAGCGAGGGCGCCCGGGTGCTGCGCCCCGACGCCGACGAGCCGGTCAGCGCCAAACACCTGTTGCGCGCGCTCGTCGACGTCGGGGCCGCGCAGGTGATGGTGCTGCCCAACGGATATGTGGCGGCCGAGGAGCTCGTCGCCGGGTGCACCGCGGCGATCGGCTGGGGTATCGACGTGGTCCCGGTACCGACCGGATCCATGGTCCAGGGGCTGGCGGCGCTGGCCGTCCACGACGAGGGCCGCCAGGCCGTCGACGACGGCTACACCATGGCCCGCGCGGCCGCGGGCGCCCGGCTCGGCACCGTCCGGGTCGCCACCGAGCAGGCCCTCACCTGGGCCGGTGCCTGCCGGCCCGGGGACGGTCTCGGGATCGCCGGCGACGAAGTGCTGATCGTGGGCCCCGACCTCACCGCGGCCGCCGCCGGCCTGATCGATCTGCTGCTGATGGCCGGTGGTGAACTGATCACGGTGCTGACCGGCGACGGCGTCGGCCCCGCGGTGGGCCAGGCGCTCCAGGAACACGTACACCATCGACATCTGGGAGCGGAACTGGTGACCTATCACACCGGCCACCGCGGCGACGCGCTGCTGATCGGGGTGGAGTGATGGCCACCCTCACCGACCGGCTCGAGCTGGTGATCGGTGCGCGCTCGGCGCGTCCGCTCGAGGAACACTTCGGCCTGCGCACCGTCAACGATCTGCTGCGCCACTACCCCCGCAAATACAGCGACGGGATGACGATCCGGGGCGAAGGGGAGGCCCTGGACTTCGAAGAGGGTGAGCACGTCACCTTCATCGACGTGGTCACCCACACCAAGGTCGGCGATATGAAGCAGACCTTCGCCAAGAACAGCGGCCGGCGCAAGACACCGAAGTTTCTGCGGGTGACGTTGGGTGAGCACCGGCCCGCCGTGACCGCGACGTTCTTCAACGCCGGATGGATGATCGACAAGCTCGAAGCCGGCACCCGGCTCATGCTGTCCGGCGAGGTCAAATACTTCCGCAACACCATGCAGCTCAACCATCCGGCGTTTCTGGTGCTCAACCCGCCACCCGGAAAGCAGATCGGCACCAAATCGCTCACGACGATCGCCAACACATCGGGCGCCACCGGCGAGGAGATGCTCGCGGCGTTCGAGCGGGAGTTCTTCCCGATCTATCCGGCGTCGGCGAAGGTGCAGAGCTGGGACATCTACGCCTGCGTGCGTCAGGTGCTCGACGTGCTCGACCCGGTGCCCGATCCGCTGCCGGAAACCTTTGTCCGCCAGCACGGCCTGATGTCGGAGGATGAGGCATTGCGGACCATCCACCTGGCCGAGAACGCCGAGCAGCGCGAGCGCGCGGCCGATCGCCTCACCTACGACGAGGCGATCGGCCTGCAGTGGGGTCTGGTGGGCCGCCGGTACGGCGAGCTGAGCGAGTCGGGCCCCTCGGCACCGCCCACCGCCGACGGGTTGCTCGCCGCGATGCGGACCCGGTTGCCGTTCGAGTTGACCGCCGGGCAGCGCGAGGTGCTCGAAGTGGTCTCGGCCGAGCTGTCCTCGACGCGGCCGATGAACCGGATGCTGCAGGGCGAGGTCGGCTCCGGCAAGACCATCGTGTCGGTGCTGGCGATGCTGCAGATGGTCGATGCAGGCTATCAGTGCGCGCTGCTGGCGCCGACCGAAGTGCTTGCCGCACAACATGTTCGGTCGGTGCGCGATGTGCTGGGCCCACTGGCCATGGCCGGCCAGCTCGGTGCGGACGAGCATGCCACCGGCGTCGCGCTGCTGACCGGCTCGATGTCACCGCAGCACAAGCGCCGGGTTCGCGATGAGGTGGCGTCCGGTACGGCCGGCATCGTGATCGGCACCCACGCCCTGCTGCAGGACGCGGTCGAGTTCCACAACCTCGGCATGGTGGTGGTCGACGAGCAGCACCGCTTCGGGGTCGAGCAGCGGGATGCCTTGCGGGCCAAGGCCCGCGACGGTCTGACGCCGCACCTTCTGGTGATGACGGCCACCCCCATCCCGCGCACCGTCGCGCTGACGGTGTACGGCGACCTGGAAACCTCCACGCTGCGCGAACTGCCCCGCGGCCGCCAGCCCATCACGACCAACCCGATTTTCGTCTCGCAGAAACCCGCTTGGCTGGAGCGGGCGTGGACCCGGATCCGCGAGGAGGTGAACGCGGGACGCCAGGCCTACGTGGTGGCCTCCCGGATCGACGAGAGCGACGGCGACAACGGGGGAGAAGGGGGGCCGCCGCCAGTCACCGTGGTCGAGTTGTTCGAGCGTCTGCGGGCCGGGCCGTTGTCCGGGCTGCGGCTGGGCCTGATGCACGGACGGCTGCCCGGCGAGGAGAAGGACGGCGTGATGAGCGCCTTCCGGGCCGGTCAGATCGATGTCCTGGTGTGCACCACGGTCATCGAGGTGGGCGTCGACGTGCCCAACGCCACGATGATGGTGGTGATGGATGCCGACCGGTTCGGCATCAGCCAGCTGCATCAGCTGCGCGGCCGGATTGGGCGCGGGCAGCATCCGAGCCTGTGCCTGTTGGCCACCCGGCTGCCCGAGAGCTCGAAGGCCGGCGCACGGATCAGGGCCGTGGCCGGCACGCTGGACGGGTTCGCGCTCGCCGACCTTGATCTCGACGAGCGCCGCGAGGGGGATGTGCTGGGGCTCAACCAGTCCGGTCGGACCATCAATCTGCGCTTCCTGTCGCTGCGCGAGCACCTCGAGGTGATCACCCAGGCGCGCGAGTTCTGCGAGTCGATGTACGAGCGGCATCCGCGAGATCCGGGAATGGCCCTGCTGGCAGCGCAATTCGTGGAAACCGACCGGGTCGAATATCTGGAAAAGGCATGACCCGCCACCGGGTGTGGTGGCTGGCACTGGCCGTCGCGCTCGCGGTCGTGGTCGCCGTCCAGGTGGCCGTCGCCCAGCAGCGCAGCGCCCGGTTCGTCGCGGCGGCGCAGACCCCGACCGTGGCACCGGGAGTCGATATTCTGGCGGGCCTGCCCGAGATCCCGGTGCGGGTGCACGGCAACGACTATCGGCGGGCGGCGTTCGGCGAGGCCTGGGACGACGACAACAGCGCACCTGGCGGCCACAACGGGTGTGACACCCGAAACGACATCCTCGACCGCGACCTCGCCGACAAGACGTACGTGGCGATCAAGCGCTGCCCGAGCGCCGTCGCCACCGGAACCCTGCACGACCCGTACACGAATGCGGTCGTGTCCTTCATGCGTGGCAATCAGACCGGGGCCGCGGTGCAGATCGATCACATCGTCCCACTGGCCCTGGCCTGGGACCTGGGCGCGCGGTCATGGCCGGAGGATCTGCGGCGGCGCTTCGCCAATGATCCGGCCAATCTGTTGGCGGTGGCGGGCCAGCCCAACCAGGACAAGGGCGATAAGGAGCCGGCCCACTGGATGCCGCCCAACCGCGCGTTCTGGTGTCAGTACTCGGTGCAGTTCGTCGCGGTGCTGCGGGGGTACTCGCTGCCGGTGGATGCGCCGTCGGCGCCGGTGCTGCGGGAGGCCGCAGGCACTTGTCCGACCGGCTGACCTTCTTCGCCGAGCAGACGCAAAACTGCCCATCTTTCAGTGAAAACGGGCACCTTTCTGTCTGCTCGGCGGGCTGAGCGCGGAGTCGACGGCGGCCGAGCGCTCGGCGGCATCCGCGAGGGCCTGGTCTTCCTGCGCGCGAAGCTGCTCGTTGCGTACGGATTTCGCGAGCAGCCCGGCGGCCATCACCATCAACACCGCGATCACGTAGAAACCGGCGTACTGGTTTCCGGTCCAGTCGCTCATCGCACCGATCAGGTAGGGGCTCACGAACCCGGCGAGGTTCCCGAAGGAGTTGATCAAGGCGATTCCGACGACCGCAGCCCCTCCGGTCAGAAAGTAGCTCTGCAGTGACCAGAACGGTCCGAGGACGGCGTAGATGCAGGCGATGATGACGGCGAGGCAGACGATCGCCGCCGCCGAGTGTGACACCGAACTGATGACGATCAGGGTCAGCGCGCACAGCAGCGTCGGAATAATGGTGTGCCACCGTCGATCACGGCGCCGGTCGGAGCTGCGGCCCCACACGACCAGGGCGATCGCGCCGAGGACGTAGGTCGCGGAGGTGAGCAGGCCGACGTTCGTCGCACTCAGGTTCTCCCCGATCCGCTGGATGATCAGCGGGGTCCAGAAGCCGAGCCCGTACTCGCCCATCTCGATGGCGAAGTAGATCAGCACCAGCACCCAGATCCTCGGGTCCAGCAAGGTCTGCCGGGAGATGTAGTGCTTGCTCTTGGAAGGCTTCAACTCGGCTTCGGCCGCGAGCGAGTTCTCCAGCCATTCCTTCTCCGGCGGGTTCAGCCACTTCACGTCGCGGATCCGGTCGGGCAGCACGAAGAAGCATGCGATGCCGCCGATGATCGACGGGATGCCCTCGAGGATGAAGATCCACCGCCAGCTCGGCATGTTCAGCCAGCTGACGTTGTCGATGATCCAGCCCGATACCGGCGCGCCGACCATGTAGGAGACGGGAATGGCCAACATGAACAGGGCCGCCGCCTTGGCCGCGTCGCGTCCGAGGTACCACCGGGACAGATAGAGGATGACCCCCGGGAAAAAGCCCGCCTCGGCGACGCCGAGCAGGAAACGGGCCACATAGAGTTGCTCGACGTTCTGGACGAAACCGGTGCAGACGATCACCAGGCCCCAGGTCACCAGGATGCGCGCGATCCACTTTCGCGCGCCGAAGCGGTCGAGCAGAATGTTCGACGGCACTTCGAAGATGAAATAGGCGATGAAGAAGATGCCCGCGACCAAGCCGAAGGCCGTATCCGTGATGCCGAGGTCGGCATTCATCGTCAGGGCGGCGTAGCCGAGGTTCGACCGACCCAGGTAGGCGAGAACGTAGAAGACGACCAGAATCGGAAGTAGATGTCGAGATACCTTGCGGTGAGCGCAATCTCCGATGGGTCCACGCCAGCTTGGCGCGACCCCGGGTGATCCGGTGGGTGAGGTGGACACGGGAACTCCTGATATGCTGTGAGTGGCGAATACGCGATTGGGAAGCCGCGTGGAGTCTTTTTCCGGTTATGCACCGGTTTAATGATGTTGGGTGTCAGGGCGTTTCGGGCATGCTCGCGCCGATGGACGCGCGGTTCTCCTCGATGTGGGCGAGGACGGAATCGTGGAGCACGAGTTCATCTCTCGCCTCCAACGCCACGACGATGGGTTCATGCGAGACCGCGACCGATCCCGATTGCGCCCACGCGGAATCGCCGATGGCAAGGTACATCCGGATCTGGCCGGCGATCGCCCGCCAGGCGCCGCGGACCACCGCCGACGGCGCGATCTCCAGGAAGCGTTCGTGGAACTCGTAGTCAAGGTCGATGACGGTGAGGATGTCGCCGTCGGTTTCGGCCTGCGACATCTCTGTCATCAGTTGGCGAAGTGCCGTGATATCTCTGTCGGTGACCGCGGCGACGGTCTCGTGCAGGCTGAGGGTTTCCAGCGTGGTGCGTAGTGCCAACGCGTTCCGGAATTCCTGCGACGAGGTGTGCTGTACCCGAACGCCCTTCTGGGGTTCGGCGAGGACGAGGCCCTCGTGTTCGAGGGCACGCAGCGCCTCCCGGACCGGCCCCCGGGACAGGTTCAGGTCCCGGGCGAGTTCGACCTCGTTGATTCGCGAACCCGGACCATAGGTGCGGGCCAGGATCGCGCGCCGAATCTCGTCGGCTGCGGTCTCGTAGAGCAGCTTGGGGCGGATCTGCCGAACATTGGCCGCGTCAGTCATGACGTCCCGCCGCGGACAGTCCGGAGTCGAGCACCGCGCCGAAACAGGCCTCGCTGGCCGATTGCGAGTATCGCGCCAGGACTCCGGTACCGGGCGTGCCGGGGCGAGGTCCGGGCGCACGTGCCTTCAGGTCGGCCTCGTCGACCTTGACGTCGAGCCGGCCCGCCACCAGGTCCAGGGTGATCACGTCACCATCCTGAAGGTAGGCGAGCGGACCGCCCGACGCGGCCTCCGGACAGACGTAGCCGATTGCGGCGCCGTGTGATGCACCCGAGAATCGTCCGTCGGTCACGAGGGCCACCGAGTCGGCGAGCCCCATTCCGACGACAGCCGCTGTCGCACCGAGCATCTCGCGAAATCCCGGGCCGCCGCGCGGGCCCTCGTTGCGGATCACCACAACGTCGCCCGGCTCGATCTGCCCACCGTGGATCGCCACGATCGCCTTCTCCTCGTCCTCGAACACCCGGGCTGGCCCGCTGTGGTTGAGGAGGGATTCGGGAACCCCGCCAACCTTGACGATTGCGCCCAGCGGTGCCAAGTTACCGAACAACACCCGCAGCCCGCCGGTAGGCGCGATGGGGTCGGCGACGGTCGCTATGGTCCGATCGCGGCGTGGCGCGGCGGCGCCTGACGGCGGGGGCGCTATCCGAGCGCTCGGTTCCAGTGCGCCGCGCAACTCGTGCAGTACCGCTTGGACGCCACCGGCGCGGTGGAACTCCGGCAGGGACACCGGACCCGACGGGCGCAGGGCCACCAGAGTGGGAGTGGCCTGCGAGAGTTCGTCGAACGTCCGCCAGTCGAACGCGACGCCGGCTTCGTGCGCGATCGCGGGTAGGTGCAGCGATGTGTTGGTCGAACCGCACACCGCGATGGCGACGCGAGCCGCGTTGCGGATCGCCGGTCCGGTGACGATATGCCTGATCGTGGTGCCCTGTTCGAGCAGGCGGGTGACCGCGAGCCCGCTGTCGTAGGCGAGGCGGAGTTGCTCGGCCGATCCCGACACCGCGGTGGATACGCCGGGCAATGCCAGACCCATTGCCTCAGCGCACATCGCCATCGTATTTCCGGTGTAGGCGCTGGCTCCGCCGCCCGGCGTCGGCATCTGGGCCATCTCGAGTTCGGTGAGCTGCTCCTCGGTGATCTGCCCGTTGTGGTACTCGCCGATCGCCTCGAACACCGTCTCCCAGGAGATCTCGCGGTCGTCCACCCGGCCCGTCTCGGTGGTACCCGTGTAGACGAAGACCGTCGGCAGGTCGACCCGCAGGCTGCCCATGATCATCGCCGGGGTGATCTTGTCGCCACCCGCGATGAGCACGGCGGCGTCGAAAGCATGGGCCTGCAGCATGATCTCGACCGAGTCGGCGACGGTCTCCCGGGACGGCAGCACGTAGCGCATCCCGTCGGATGCCTCGCTGAGCACATCCGTCGCGTGGATGACGTTGAACTCGACTGCCGTGCCGCCGCCTGCGGTGACGCCGTCCTTCACGCGCTTGGCGATCTTGTCCAGGAGGACGTTCTCGTTGGCGATCTCGTTGTGCGAGTTGACGACTGCGATCAGGGGACGCTTCAGCTCGGCGGGGGTCCTGCCGGTTCCGTACCACCAGGAACGGGCGAACGCGCGGTCAGGCCCTTGGTAGCGCAGTTCGCTGCGCCGGGGTGCTGTTGTCATGTGACGCACGCTACAAGGATCATCTGTTAAATGTCAACATTTGGCAGATGGAGGTCGGGGTGCCTCGAGGGCGGCCTCGATATCCCCGCCGAGCAGACGTAAAACTGCCCATTCTCCAGTGAAAATGGACAGGTTTGTGTCTGCTCGCGGTGGGGCCTAGAGGTCGAGCGCCCAGTTCTGGCCGACCAGGTCGTGGCCGAAGCTGTGGTGACGGTCCGACTCGACGAGCCGGAACCCGAACGCCTGATAGATCTTTCGCGCCGCCACCAGGACGTCGTTGGTCCACAGGGTGACCTGCCGGTAGCCCGCGTCGCGGGCGAAGGTCAGGCATTCATCGACCAGGCGGGTGCCCAGTCCCAGGCCGCGCGCCCGCGGTGTGACCAGCAGGATCCGCAACTTCGCGACGTCGGGCTCATCGCCGGCCACGCAGAAGACGCATCCGGCGCGCTCGCCGTCGACCTCGGCGATCCAGCCCGCCGCCCTGGCCGGATCGTGTGCGGCGGCGTGGTCGGCCACGATCCGTGCGACCAGGGCCTCGAAGGTGCTATCCCAGCCGAACTGGTCGTGATAGATCTCGCCGTGAGCCATCACGACCCAACCCAGATCGCCCGGGCGGTCGGCCCGGCGCACGGTGACCTGCCTCTGGTCGGCGGCCCACGACATCGATGAACCTCCAGAACACTGACACACTCGTTTCAGTAGCGGTAAACTACCAACGTGCCCGCGTATCCGACAACCCCGTCCGCACGCCAGACCGAACTCCTGGAGAGCGCCTACCGGTACGCACTGACCCACGGCCTCGGCGATATGTCACTGCGCCCGTTGGCCGCGGCGATCGGGTCCAGCCCACGGGTTCTGCTGTTCCTGTTCGGCAGCAAGGACGGTCTGGTGCGTGCGCTGCTGGCGCGGGCACGCGACGACGAACTGGAATTGCTGGACCGGCTCCGGCACACCACCGGCCCGCTCGGGCTGGCCGCTGCCGTCCAGGTGACCTGGGATTGGCTTGCGGCCGAAGAACATCGGCCGCTGCTCAAGCTGTGGGCGGAGGCTTATGCGCGCTCGCTGGTGGAGCCGGACGGGGCGTGGGCCGGCTTCGCGCACGACACCGTCGCGGACTGGCTCACGGTTCTCGCGACCTGCCAGCCCGCGACGGAACGCGACGGTGACGATGCCGTCGCGCGCCGCACCCTGGCGTTGGCGGTGCTGCGCGGGGCGCTGCTGGATCTGCTGGCCACCGGCGACACCGATCGTGTCACCTGCGCGGTCCGGACCCAGTTCCGGTGTTGACGAGCAGACGCAAACCTGCCCATTTTCCAGTGAAAACGGGCAGTTTTGTGTCTGCTCGGCGGGATCAGGTGCCGGTGTAGGTGGCGGGGTCCGGCCGGAACCGGGTGCCCTCGTCGAGGCCGTTGAGGGTGGCCATCTCGTCGTCGGTCAGCTCGAAGTCGAACACCTCGAAGTTGGACACGATGCGCTCGGGATTGGCCGAACGCGGAATCACGATATTGCCGAGCTGGACGCTCCACCGGATCAGAACCTGCGCCGCGGTCTTGCCGTGCGCGCCGGCGACGGCCGTGACGGCCGGATTGTCCAGCAGCCGGCCGACGCCCAGCGGGCCGTACGCCTCGGTGGCGATGTTGTGTTCGGCGTTGACCCGCCGCAGTTCAGCCTGGTTGAGCAGGGGGTGCAGCTCGATCTGGTTGACCGCGGGGCTCACGAAGGTCAGGTTGATGATGGTCGACAGGTCCTCGGCGCCGAAGTTGCACACCCCGGTCGAGCGGGCAAGGCCCTCTTCCTTCACCCGCATCAGGCCGCCCCAGCTGTCGACGTATTTGCTGGTGTCCCCGGCGGGCCAGTGGATCAGGTAGAGGTCGACGTAGTCGAGGCCGAGCCGCTCCACACTCGCCTTGGCGGCGTCCTGCGAGGACTGGAAGCCCTGATCGGCGGTGGCCAACTTGGTGGTGACGAAGATGTCGTCGCGGGCGATCCCCGACGCGGCGATCGCGCGGCCCACTCCGGCCTCGTTGCCGTAGGCCGCCGCGGTGTCGATCAGGCGGTAGCCGGCTTCCAGCGCGGCCGACACCGAGCGCTCGGCTTCGGAATCCGACAGCTCGCCGACGCCGAGACCGACGACCGGGACCGTCCGGTCGTCATTGAGCGTGATGGTGGGAATCGCAGCCCCGTTCGATGGGCTCATGTCACCTACCCTGTGAAATTGAAGGTTCGAGGATCGGGACCCAGGCGTGTTCCGTTCTCCAGCGACGCGATGGACGCGATGTCCTGTTCGTCGAGGTCGAAATCGAACACGTCGAAATTGCTCACAATCCGTTCTGGGTTCACCGACTTGGGGATGACGATATTACCCAGGTGCCGATGCCACCTGATCAGCACCTGGGCGGGTGTCTTGCGGTGCTTGTCGGCGATCCCGGTGATGACCGGATCGGCCAGCAACGATCCCTGCCCGAGCGGGCTCCACGCCTCCGTCGCGATCCCCAACTTGGCGTGCACCTCCCGCAATTCGTGTTGGGGCAGCAGCGGATGCAATTCGACCTGATTGACCGCGGGCACGATGCCGGTGCTGTCGATCAGGACGTTGAGGTGTTCGGGTTCGAAGTTGCTGACGCCGATGGACCGGACGCGGCCCTGATCGCGCAGATGGCCGAATGCCTTGAAGGTGTCGGCGTATTGGCCGTTGGCCGGGACCGGCCAGTGGATCAGGTAGAGGTCGAGGTAGTCGACCCCGAGCCGGTCGACGCTGGCGTCGAAGGCCGCCAGGGTAGCGTCATAGCCCTGATCGCTGTTCCACAGCTTGGTCACCAGGAAGACGTCTTCGCGCGGCACCCCCGAATTGGACAGGGCCTGGCCGGTTTCGGTCTCGTTGCGGTAGGCGGCCGCGGTGTCGATATGCCGGTAACCGGCCTGAAGGGCGGCGGTCACGGCCCGCTCGGTCTCCTCGGCAGGGGTCTGCCAGACACCCAACCCGACCTGTGGGATGGAATTACCGTCGTTGAGCGTGACGCGAGGGTTCACGGAGGGAGCTGCCATGACTGAAAGTCTGCCAGGCCGGCATGCCGCCAAGGAGCTGCTGCTCAACCGCGCCACCAACTTCACCCTGAACGCGCTGCCCCGAATCCCCGACCACCGCAAACGTCTGTTGCTGGGCGGGCGTTCGGTGACCGTCGACGGCAACACCCTGGACCCGACCCTGCAGCTGTTGTTGGCGGCGCAGCGCGCCGCCGGGTTGTCGGGACTGGTCGCCGACTTCAGCCCGGCCTCGGGGGTGACCGTCTCGCGGGCCCAGCTGCGGGTGACCGCGGCGATGATGCACCCGACCATCGACGTGGACGTCAGTGACGTCTCCATTCCCGGCCCGGCGGGACCGATGGCGGCACGCCGCTACGTCCCCGTCGACACCGACGCCACCCCGGCGTTGCTGCTGTACTTCCACGGCGGCGGGTTCGTTCTCGGCGACCTCGACATCTACGACAACCTGTGCCGGCTGATCTGCCGGGACGGCGGCATCCAGGTGGTGTCGGTCGACTACCGGTTGGCCCCCGAGCACAAGGCGCCCGCCGCCGTCGAGGACGCCTATGCGGCCTACCGGTGGGCACTCGACCACGCCGACGGTTTCGGCGCGCCGCGGGTCATCGTCGGTGGAGACAGCGCGGGTGGGAACCTGGCCGCGGTGGTGTCCCAGCAGGCGCGCGATTCGGAACTGCCGCTGCCCGCACTGCAGCTGCTGCTGTATCCGGTCACCGACCACTCGAGTGAGACGCGGTCCCGCACGCTGTTCTCCGACGGCTACTTCCTGACCAGGCGTCAGATCGAATGGTTCGGCGGGCACTATCTCGACGGTGCCGAGGTCACGGCCGAGGATCCGGTGGTCTCACCGTTGTTGGCCGAGGATCTGTCCGGGCTGCCGCCCGCCCTGGTCGTCACGGCCGGATTCGACCCGCTGCGCGACGAGGGCAACCGCTACGCGCGGGCCATGCGCGCCGCGGGGGTCCCGGTTGACCTGCGCGAAGAGCGGTCGCTGATTCACGCCTTCGCCAGTTTCTTCCCGCTGGGCGGGCGCAGCGCCGTCGCGACCGCCGCGATGATCTCGGCGCTGCGGGCACATCTCAGCCGCAGCTGAGCGACCTGGGCGCCGCCGGTACGCTTGGTGCGTGGCCAAACCGAAGAAGACCGCCAAGTACGACCTCAAGGCAGCCGATCGCAAGCGCAACCTGTTCATCCAGATCGGATTGACCTCGGTGGTCGTGCTGTTCGCCGCCGCACTGGTGCTCTACATCGTCACGACCGGCGACAAGAAGCCCGGCGGGGGCGAGGGCAAGGCGATCCGGGTGGCGTCGAGCAACGTCGTCACCAACGAGGGCACCTCGGATCCCAAGGCCGTGCTCAGCACCTATGAGGACTTCCTCTGCCCGGCGTGCGGCAACCTCGAGCGCAGCTTCGGCCCGACCATCACCAAGCTCATCGACACCGGCGCGATCGCGGTCGACTACCACATGGTCAGCATCCTCGACAAGGCCGGCAACGGTTACTCCTCCCGGGCCGGCGCCGCGGCGTACTGCGTGGCCGACGAGTCCGACGCGGCTTTCCGCCGGTTCCACGAGGCGCTGTTCTCCGAGCAACTGCAGCCCAAGGAGGGCAGCGGTGTCTACCCGGACAACGCCCGCCTGATCGAACTCGCGCGCCAGGCCGGCGCCGGCGGCGGGGTTCCGGACTGCATCTCCAAGGGTCGTTACGTCGAGATGGTGCAGGGGATGGCATCGGCGGGCGGGATCAACTCGACTCCGACCCTGCGGATCAACGGCGAGGACTATGAGCCGAGCACGCCGCAGGCCCTGGTGGACAAGATCAAGGAGATCGTCGGCGATGTGCCCGGTCTCGCCGCGGTGGCGCCCGGCGCGCCCGCCCAGCCATGACCGTGACCGACGCGACCGCGCAGCCCGTGAGCGAGCCCGAGACCGAGACCGAGACCGGTACGGGTGTCGCGGTCGGTCGGCTCAGCGCGGTGTGGGTGCTGATCGCCGGTGTCGTCGGGTTGACCGCGGCGCTGACGCTGACCTACGAGAAGTTCGAAACCCTGATCAACCCGGACTACGTGCCGTCGTGCAGCATCAACCCGGTGTTGTCCTGCGGTTCGGTCATGGCGACCCCGCAGGCCTCGGTGTTCGGCTTCCCCAATCCGATGATCGGGATCGTCGCGTTCACGCTCGTCGTGGTCACCGGGGTGCTCGCGCTCGCGGGGGTGCGCCTGCCGCGCTGGTACTGGGCGGGGCTCGCGGTCGGCACGCTGCTCGGTGCCGTGTTCGTGCACTGGCTGATCTTCCAGAGCCTGTACCGGATCGGTGCCCTGTGCCCGTACTGCATGGGGGTCTGGGCGGTGACCATCCCGCTGTTGGTGGTGGTGAGTTCGATCGCGCTGCGTCCGCAGCTGGCGAACCCGGTGGTGGGGGCCATCCACCAGTGGCGATGGTCGCTGGTGGCGCTGTGGTTCGCCGCGCTGGTACTGCTGATCCTGGTCCGGTTCTGGGACTACTGGTCAACGCTGTTGTAACACTCTGGAAACAAGTCGGCGGTTAGGGTTACGCGTGATCTCCAAGGTGCTTGTCGCCAATCGTGGCGAAATTGCGATCCGTGCGTTCCGTGCCGCATACGAGATGGGCATCGCGACCGTTGCCGTCTATCCGTATGAGGATCGGAACTCGCTGCATCGGCTGAAGGCCGACGAGTCGTATCAGATCGGTGAGGTCGGCCACCCGGTCCGGGCCTACCTGTCGGTCGACGAGATCATCCGGGTGGCGGTGCATTCCGGGGCGGACGCGGTGTATCCGGGGTACGGCTTCCTGTCGGAGAACCCGGAGCTGGCGGCGGCCTGCGCCCAGAACGGCATCACCTTCGTCGGTCCGTCGGCCGAGGTGCTCGAGCTGACCGGTAACAAGTCCCGCGCGATCGCCGCGGCGCGCGACGCCGGCCTGCCCGTGCTGGCCTCCTCGGAGCCGTCCTCCTCGGTGCCGGACCTGGTCGCGGCGTCGGACGGGATGGAATTTCCGCTGTTCGTCAAGGCGGTGTCGGGTGGTGGTGGCCGCGGTATGCGCCGGGTCACCGATGCGGCGGCGCTGCCGGAGGCGATCGAGGCGGCATCGCGCGAGGCGGAGTCGGCGTTCGGGGACGCCTCGGTCTACCTGGAACAGGCCGTGCTGAATCCGCGCCACATCGAGGTGCAGATCCTGGCCGACGGCGCCGGTCACGTGATGCACCTGTTCGAGCGGGACTGCAGCGTGCAGCGCCGCCACCAGAAAGTCGTCGAACTCGCACCCGCCCCCAACCTGCCCGATGAGCTGCGACAGCAGATCTGCGGCGACGCGGTCGCATTCGCCCGGCAGATCGGATACGCGTGTGCCGGCACGGTTGAGTTCCTGCTCGACGAGCGCGGGCACCACGTGTTCATCGAGTGCAATCCCCGGATCCAGGTCGAGCACACGGTCACCGAGGAGATCACCGATGTCGATCTGGTGTCGTCCCAGTTGCGGATCGCGGCGGGGGAGACGCTCTCCGATCTCGGTCTGAACCAGGACGATCTGCGGGTGCGCGGGGCGGCCATGCAGTGCCGGATCACCACCGAGGACCCGGCCAACGGCTTTCGCCCCGACACCGGCCGGATCACCGCCTACCGGTCGCCGGGCGGCGCGGGAATCCGGCTCGACGGCGGGTCGAATCTCGGTGCGGAGATCTCGGCGCACTTCGACTCGATGCTGGTCAAGCTGACCTGCCGGGGCCGGGATTTCTCGGCGGCGGCCTCGCGGGCCCGCCGGGCGCTGGCCGAGTTCCGGATCCGCGGGGTGTCGACGAACATCCCGTTCCTGCAGGCCGTGGTCGACGACCCCGATTTCCGCGCGGGCCGCGTCACCACATCGTTCATCGACGATCGCCCGCACCTGCTGACCGCGCGCTCGCCCGCCGACCGCGGCACCAAGATCCTCAATTACCTCGCCGACGTGACCGTCAACAAACCGCACGGCGAGCGCCCGTCGACGGTGTACCCGCACGACAAGCTGCCCCAGGTGGACCTCTCGGCGCCCCCGCCGGCGGGCTCCAGGCAGCGGCTGGTGGAGCTGGGCCCGGAGGGGTTCGCCCGCTGGCTGCGCGACAGCAGATCCGTCGGGGTCACCGACACCACGTTCCGTGATGCGCACCAGTCGTTGTTGGCGACCCGGTTGCGGTCGACGGGACTGTTGCCGGTGGCGCCGTATGTGGCCCGCACGATGCCGCAGTTGCTGTCGATCGAATGCTGGGGCGGGGCGACCTACGACGTCGCGCTGCGGTTCCTGAAGGAGGATCCGTGGGAGCGGCTGATCGCGCTTCGCGAGGCGATCCCCAACATCTGTCTGCAGATGCTGCTGCGTGGCCGCAACACCGTCGGCTACACCCCGTATCCGGAGATCGTCACCTCGGCATTCGTCGACGAGGCAACCCGCAGCGGGATCGACATCTTCCGGATCTTCGACGCGCTGAACAATGTGGAGTCGATGCGCCCGGCGATCGACGCCGTGCGTGAAACCGGTTCCGCGGTAGCCGAAGTCGCGATGTCCTACACCGGTGACCTGACCGATCCGGGCGAGAACCTCTACACGCTGGACTACTACCTGAAACTGGCCGAGCAGATCGTCGATGCGGGCGCGCACGTCCTGGCGATCAAGGACATGGCCGGGCTGTTGCGACCTGCCTCGGCGCAGACCCTGGTGAGCGCGTTGCGGACCCGGTTCGACCTGCCGGTGCACGTGCACACCCACGACACCCCGGGCGGACAGCTGGCCACCTACCTGGCGGCCTGGACCGCGGGCGCGTCGGCGGTCGACGGCGCCGCCGCCCCGTTGGCGGGCACCACCAGCCAGCCGGCGCTGAGCTCGATCGTGGCGGCCGCGGCCCACACCGAGTACGACACTGGGCTTTCGCTGTCGGCGGTCTGCGATCTGGAGCCGTACTGGGAGGCGCTGCGCAAGGTGTACGCGCCGTTCGATGTCGCGGCGTCCGGCCCACCCGTCCCGACCGGCCGGGTCTACTCGCACGAGATCCCCGGCGGCCAGCTCAGCAACCTGCGCCAGCAGGCCATCGCGCTGGGGCTGGGCGACCGGTTCGAGGACATCGAGGCCAATTACGCGGCCGCCGACCGGATCCTCGGCCGCCTGGTGAAGGTGACCCCGTCGAGCAAGGTGGTGGGCGATCTGGCCCTGGCGCTGGTCGGTGCTGGCGTCAGCGCCGACGAGTTCGCGGCCGATCCGGCGCGGTTCGACATCCCCGACAGTGTGATCGGGTTCCTGCGCGGCGAGTTGGGTGATCCGCCGGGCGGGTGGCCGGAGCCGTTGCGTACCAAGGCACTGGCCGGCCGCGGCCCGGCGAAACCGGCCCCCGAACTGTCGGCCGAGGACGAGGGGCTGCTGGCCGAACCGGGCACTACGCGTCAGGCTGCGCTGAACCGGCTGCTGTTTCCCGCGCCGACCGCCGAATTCGACGCGCACCGCGAAACCTACGGCGACACTTCGTCATTGAGCGCCAACCAGTTCTTCTATGGGCTGCGTCAGGGCGATGAGCACCGGGTGCGACTCGAACGCGGGGTGGAGTTGCTGATCGGCCTCGAGGCGATCTCGGACGCCGACGAGCGGGGTATGCGCACGGTGATGTGCATCCTCAACGGGCAGTTGCGCCCGGTGCTGGTGCGCGACCGCAGCATCGCCAGCGAGACACCCGCCGCGGAGAAGGCCGACCGCGCCAATCCCGGTCACGTGGCGGCCCCGTTCGCCGGGGTGGTCACGGTTGGGGTGGCCGCCGGCGACACCGTCGAGGCCGGGCAGACCATCGCCACCATCGAGGCCATGAAGATGGAGGCCGCGATCACCGCACCGAACGCGGGCACCGTCGAGCGGGTCGCGGTGGCCACCACCGCCCAGGTCGAGGGCGGTGACCTGTTGGTGGTGGTGGGTTCGGCCGGCGGCAGCGAAGCGACCGGGGGAGCAGTCTGACCCGGATCATCGCCGGCAGCTACGGCGGGCGACGGATCGCGGTGCCTCCCAGCGGGACCCGGCCGACCTCGGACCGGGTGCGGGAGGCGGTTTTCAACGCACTGGCCGCGCGGCTGGATTTTGCCGGGCTGACCGTGCTCGACCTGTACGCCGGCTCGGGCGCCCTTGGGTTGGAAGCGCTTTCGCGCGGTGCACGGTCGGCGATATTCGTCGAGGCCGACGCCAAAGCGGCGGCGGTGATCGCCAGGAACATCGCCGCGCTCGACGCGGGCGGCGCGACGGTGCGGCGGGGGAGCGTGGAGTCGGTGCTGGGCGGCGGTGCGCAACGGCGCGCGGATCTGGTGCTGGCCGACCCGCCCTACGACCTCGCCCCGACCGCCGTCGACGCCGTGCTGGCCACGATGGCCGAGCGCGGCTGGGTTGGCGCCGGATCGGTGGTCATGGTCGAGCGGCGCGCGAGCAGCGAACCGGTCGGCTGGCCGGAGGGCTGGATCGCGTTGAGCGCACGCCGGTACGGCGACACCCGGGTCGAACTCGCCGAGGTGGCCTGAGCCGATACCCGGGCGACCTGTAGCGTCGTCACTCATGAGTGGCGCGGTATGCCCCGGCTCCTTCGACCCGGTGACCCTCGGCCATATCGACGTTTTCGAGCGCGCGGCGGCGCAGTTCGACGAGGTCGTGGTGGCGATCCTGGTGAACCCCAACAAGAAGGGCATGTTCGATCTCGACGAGCGGATGGCCATGATCGCCGAATCGACCGAGCATTTGCCGAATCTGCGAGTGGAGTCCGGGCAGGGCCTGGTGGTCGACTTCGTCAAGTCCCGCGGGCTCACCGCGATCGTCAAGGGTCTGCGCACCGGCACCGACTTCGAATACGAACTGCAGATGGCGCAGATGAACCGGCATGTGGCCGGCGTCGACACCTTCTTCGTGGCGACCACGCCGCAGTACGCGTTCGTCTCGTCGTCGCTGGCCAAGGAGGTCGCCTCGCTCGGCGGCGATGTGTCGGCCCTGCTGCCCGAGCCGGTCAACCGCAGGTTGCGGGCCAAACTGCAAGGTTAGCCGGTGGGCGACACACCGGCCACGATCCTTAGTCACAGGCGTAACACCAGGCACACTGGTAACTAACAACGAGGCCTGGAGGGTTTTGCCGTGTACCGAGTTTTTGAAGCGCTCGACGAGCTCGGCGCGATCGTCGAAGAAGCGCGCGGCGTGCCGATGACCGCGGGCTGCGTGGTCCCGCGCGGCGACGTACTCGAGCTCATCGACGACATCAAGGACGCCATCCCGGGTGAACTCGACGACGCCCAGGATGTGCTCGACGCCAGGGATTCGCTGTTGCGCGAGGCCAAGGATCACTCCGAATCGGTGATGTCGTCGGCCAACGCCGACGCCGACGGCATGCTCAACCACGCCAGGGACGAGGCCGACCGCGTCCTGGCCGACGCCAAGTCCCAGGCCGACCGGATGGTTGCCGAGGCCCGTCAGCACAGCGAGCGGATGATCGGCGAAGCCAGGGAGGAGTCCGCCCGCCTCGGGGCCGCGGCGAAGCGTGACTACGAGGCCAGCACGGGCCGGGCCAAGGCCGAGGCCGACCGCCTGATCGAGAACGGCAACATCTCTTACGAGAAGGCGATCCAGGAGGGGATCAAGGAGCAGCAGCGGCTGGTGTCGCAGACCGAGATCGTCGCCACCGCGAATGCCGAGGCCACCCGTCTCACCGATGCGGCCCACGCCGAGGCGGACCGGCTGCGCGGCGAATGCGATATCTACGTCGACAGCAAACTCGCCGAGTTCGAGGATTTCCTCAACGGCACGCTGCGCTCGGTCGGCAGAGGGCGTCACCAGCTACGCACCACCGCGGGCACCCACGATTACGCCAGTCACTGACGGCGCGATCGGGGGCGACGCCGCGTAATTCGCTGTCGGGCAGCCGTAGGATTGCTGCATGGCGACGCATGCGAGCGCGGGCAGGCACCGCGAATCCCGATCGCCCCTGGTGATCGACATCTCCCGATTGGGCCGACGGCCGGGATCGATGATGGAGTACCGCGAAACCGTGCCAAGTCCCTCCCGAATCGGTGTGGAACTCGTCGCGGTCGAAGCCGGCGCCCCCCTCGACCTGGACCTGCGCCTGGAGTCGGTGTCCGAGGGGGTTCTGGTCACCGGCACGGTGGCGGCACCGACGGTCGGCGAATGCGCGCGCTGCCTGACCGCGATCACCGGTGACGTCGAGATCGACCTGACCGAACTGTTCGCTTACCCGGACAGTGCGACCGACGAGACCACCGAATCCGACGAGATCGGACGGGTCGGCACCGGTGGCCGCGCCGATACGGTCGATCTGGAACAGGCGATCGTCGACGCGGTCGGGTTGGTCATGCCGTTCTCACCGTTGTGCGGACCGGACTGCGCCGGACTGTGCCCGGACTGCGGGATCGCGCTGGCCACCGCCGAGCCCGGCCATCACCACGAGAAGATCGACCCGCGCTGGGCGAAACTGGCCGCGCTGCGTCCGGTCGAGGACGACCAGACCGGGGGCGGCCGGTGACCGATGCGCACGCGTCGCTGATCGCGGCGCTGGGGGTCTCGCTGCCCGACGAACTGCTCACCATGGCGTTGACCCACCGCAGCTACTCCTATGAGAACGGCGGCCTGCCCACCAACGAGCGGCTCGAGTTCCTGGGGGATGCGGTGCTCGGGCTCACCGTGACCGAGGAGCTCTACCACCGTCATCCGGACCGGTCCGAGGGTGACCTGGCCAAGCTGCGGGCCAGCATCGTCAACACCCAGGCGCTGGCCGACGTCGGCAGGGGGCTCAGCGACGGCGGGCTCGGCGCCCACCTGTTCCTCGGCAAGGGCGAGGAGAGCTCCGGCGGCGCCGACAAATCCAGCATCCTGGCCGATGGTGTCGAATCATTGCTGGGCGCAATCTATGTGGAGCACGGCCTGGACATCGCGCGCGAGGTGATCCTGCGGCTGTTCGGCGAGCTGCTGGACACCGCGCCGACCCTTGGCGCCGGGCTGGACTGGAAGAGCAGCCTGCAGGAGCTGACGGCGGCCCGCGGGCTGGGCGCCCCGGCCTACCTGGTGACCTCGACCGGGCCCGACCACGACAAGGAGTTCTCGGCCGCCGTGGTCGTCGGTGACGTCGAATACGGTCGTGGCGTGGGACGGACCAAGAAGGAGGCCGAGCTCAAAGCGGCGGCCGCGGCCTGGAACGCGCTCGACAATGCGTGACCGATGCCCGAACTACCCGAGGTAGAGGTCGTTCGGCGGGGGCTGCAGGAGCATGTCGCCGGCCGGGCCGTCACCGCGGTGCGGGTGCACCATCCGCGGGCCGTGCGCCGCCACGAGGCCGGGCCCGCCGATCTGACCGCCCGGCTGCTGAACGCGAGGATCACCGGGACCGGCCGGCGGGGCAAGTACCTGTGGCTCACCCTCGACGACAGCGATGCGCTCGTGGTGCATCTCGGAATGAGCGGCCAGATGCTGCTCGGGCCGATACCCGACGACCGGCACCTGCGGATCGCGGTGATGCTCGACGACGGCACCGCGTTGAGCTTCGTCGACCAACGCACCTTCGGCGGCTGGCAGCTCGCCGAGATGGTGACCGTCGACGGAACCGACGTGCCGCAGCCGGTGGCCCACGTGGCCCGCGATCCGCTGGACCCGCGATTCGACCGGGACGGTGTGGTTACGGTGTTGCGGCACAAGCATTCCGAGATCAAACGCCAGCTGCTCGACCAGACCGTGGTGTCGGGGGTCGGCAATATCTACGCCGATGAGGCGCTGTGGCGCAGCAAACTCAACGGGGTGCGGACGGCGGCCTCGCTGCCGCGGCGCCGGCTGGCCGGGCTGCTCGACGCGGCCGCCGAGGTGATGACCGAGGCGTTGGGGCAGGGCGGCACATCGTTCGATTCGCTGTATGTCAACGTCAACGGCGAATCCGGCTATTTCGAGCGGTCATTGGACGCCTACGGCCGTGACGGCGAGCCCTGCCGCCGCTGCGGTGCGGTGATGCGCCGCGAGAAGTTCATGAACCGGTCGTCGTTCTACTGTCCCAGATGCCAACCCCGGCCGAGGCCCCGCTAGTTAGGTCACCGCAGTCCGGGCAGCACCGGCATACTCGGGTCGGCCGACAGGCACACCTTCCAGTCACCGCTCTCCTTGCGGAAGTAGATGGTGTACTGGCCGCCCTCGGCGGTGACCTTGGCGGTCGCCTCGTTGCCGTCGACCTTGATGTCGTCGATCCCGCCGGCCGTCTCGGCCGGATTCTCGGGCGCGATGTCGGGAACCTCGATGCCGAGTTCCTCCAGGGCGCTGGTGTCGATCGGGATGAAGAACTGCTGATCCTGGGCGCAGAAGTACTGCTTGAGCTCGTCGACCTTGCCGGTGCTGTGGCCCATGTCCTCGAACAGCTGCTTGATCGCCCGCTCATCCCCGGACGGCAGCATCATGGCGATCACCAGCCCGATGATCGCGACCAGCACCACCAGGCCCACCACCAGGCCGCCGACGATCAACCCCGTGCGGTTACCGCCGGGCGGCTGCGGTTGCGGGTAGGGGTTTGGCTGAGGATACGGGTAACCCTGTTGCGGTCCGCCATAGCCGTAGGGGAATTGCGTTGCGCCGTAAGGCGGTTGGGGGGATCCATAGGGCTGTTGCGGAGCCCCGTATGGGGAGGGGGCGCCGTACTGCGCCGGATCGTACGGCTGTTGCGGATCGGGGTACTGCCCACCGGTCCCGTACTGCGGCGGCTGCTGCCACGGCCCGTTGGGGCCGCTGGGTGGGATGGGGGGGTAGGTCACAACTCTCCTAGACGAATCGGATACGCCGAGTCTATCCCCGGGCCCGGCGCATTTCGTGTCGCGCCGAGCGCACACTGTCAGTTTGCGGTGGTCGGCTACCCACAGGCGACGGCGACGGCCGCGGTCGTCGCGAGCAGCAGTGTGCCTGCCGCGACGGAGGCGAGGACACCGGCACCGGCGAGTCGGGAGGTCCGATGCACCCGCCCGCACCTGCGCAGTGACGGTTGCGCCGATCGGTGACGGGCGGATGACACCATCGCCGCAGCGGCCGCGCCGGTCAGGCCGACGATTCCGATCAGCACCCCTGACGAGCAGTGCAAACCCGACAGGGTTCGAAACGTGGCGATCGACGCGCCGACCAGCGTGATGACGGTGCGCCGCCAGGACAGCAAGGTCCGCTCCGTGGCCAGCCCGGCATCCCTCGCCGTCGCGTGCATCACCGGACGAGCAGAGCAAGCAGTAGTAATGTCCCGGCGGCGACGACCGCCATGGTCACCGGAAACGATGTCCGCGCCGGTGGCAGGGGTCTGCCGAGCCGCAGTTGCCGTTCCGTCACGTACCACCCGCACCAAGCCTGGATCGGTGCGGCGATTCCGCCCGCGATCAGCGTGATCGAGGCCGCGAGTCGCAGGACCGGTTGTACGTCGGGGCCGAATGTCTCCAGTGCGACACCACACGCGATGAGCGCCAACGCTGTGCGGATCCAGGCGAGGAAGGTGCGCTCGTTTGCGAGTGTGAAACGCGCGTCGGGTTCGGTGCCGTACCGATAGAGCCGCGCCGGGAAGCGCTGGGCAGTCACAACCGCTGTACGGACGGGACGACGTATTCGCCGCGCAGCAGTGCGGCCCGCGGGGTATAGCAGCGCAGTGTGAGCTGGAAGCGGCCCCGTGGGGCGGGCAGCCAGTTGGACGTTTCGTCGGGTGCGTCATGGGAGATGACGATGGACAGGGATCCGTCGGGGCCGTAGTGCAACTGCGTGCTGCGATCGCTGATCGTGAATCTGTCGATGGGGTTCGCCGTGAGGAAGTCGTTGTCGTCGTACAGGGTGAGCGACCAGAAACCGTCGACGGGCGGCAATTGGTCGGCGCCGAACCGCAGTAGATACCTGTGCGTTCCGTCGAAGCGCTCGCCGTCGGCGTCGGCCCCGGCGTTCGCGTAGACGGCCTCGTCGGCGGTGAGCGCGCCAAGGCCGCGCAGCGCGGTGACGGAGCGCAGCAGGTGATCGCCGTGGTAGCTGCCGATGTTCAGATCGTAGGTCCAGTCCCCGTGCGAGGCGGACAGGCCGCCGAGGTCACTTGCCGCGATCGATGCGTGCGCCGCGGCGACCGATGCGGCCAGCGACTCTCGCACTGCGACGTCGGTGATGTCGGCGCTCGGTGTTCGTCCGGCGCCGATACCGATGGCCTCCAGCCGGGCCAGCAGATCGCGGTCCGTGTCAGGCGGGGGGTTTCCGATCAATGCGGTGCCGAGTTCGTCGAAGAACGCCAGGCCCGCCGCACCGACGCCGTGCGGTGACGGGGCGGGGGTCGCGGCATCCGGCCCGGGCCGGGTGTCGGGGCCGGACAAGTGGAACGATTCGGCGATCCGGGCGGCTTCGGGGAGATCCGAGACACCGTTCACGAGCACGCGCCCGAGCATCCACACGGTGTTCGTCGGGGAGCGCAGCACATCGGCGTCCTGCTCGCCTGCCGGGTCGGGCCCCGCAATGGTGTACGTCCCTGCACGGGTTCCGGTAGTGCGGGTGCCGATGTATCCCCAGGTCTCGGTGTAGGCATCCATCAGTTGAAAGCTGTAGTAGCGCTGCACATCCGGGACTGTGAGCGTGACCGGAGCGGCACTGAGGTCGATCCAGCCGATGACGAACAAGGTGTCGTTGTTCGGCTTGACCACTTCACGGTCGCGGTCGGTGAGCAGTCGGTGGGTCGCCCTCAGCGCATTGATTCTGGTCGGTCGATGGCGAGCGGGGGAGAGCAGGAAGTCGCGCGTCCGCATGGTCAGAACCAGCGGATACCCCCATACATAGGCCTCGAAGCCGAGGGCGAACGCCTCTGCCGCCGTGACCGTGAGCTCGGCCGAGGACCTCGGTGACATGATTGTGCCGTGGAAATCGGTGTGCGCCGACACGTGCTGATTCTCCGTTCGTCGTGCGGTTGTGAGTGGTGGTGGTTGTGATTAGCGTCGCGGTGTCACATACCGCCGTATCGGCCGGTCAGGATGTCGGAGTCGCGGCGCGGGTTGGCGCACACACACATGGTGATCGCTCCGACGACCATCACCGCGCCCAGCGCGATGAAGCCGCGGTGGTAGCCGTGGGCCGCCGATCCCGACACCAGTATTCCGAGCACGAGTGGTGCTGCGGCTCCGCCGAGGCTGTAGACGGCGACGACAATCCCCATGACCGATGACCGCTGTCTTGCGGGTACGACGTCCGACAGCATCGAGAAGGCGATTCCCCACGCGGCGGTGTTGAGCGAGAAGGCCAACGTGAGGAGGACGATCTGCACCGCTCCGGCGGGCAGTTGCGGGAAGGTGATCATGCAGATTCCGCCGACCATCAGCAGACCGGCCGCCGGGAGCCCGCGTCCGGCCCGCGACGAGGCGCCGCGTGCCATCATCCGTCCGCTCAGCAGGCCCGCGAGCAGTCCGAATATCGCGGCCGAGGCGAATGGGAGGGTGATGAGGAAGCCTGTGGTCGACGCGCTGTACTGCAGGCCCTGGCGGAAATACACAGGTAGCCAGGTCACCTTCAGGGATGTGGCGCAATAGGAGCAGAACGAGAAGATCGCGAAGCCGTACACCGTCGGGCGTGCCCACAGCGCCCGCCACGGAACGGTTTCGGGCCGCCGGTCGGTGTCTGTCGAGTCGGGCGTCGTGGCGTCCGGCGGTGCGCTCGCCGCGGGCCCCTCGGTTCCGTACCGCATCCACAGGGCGAGCCAGACGACGCCGAGGAGGATCAGCACATGGAAGCAGGCCTGCCAACCGTGCCGCTGCATCACCCAGGTAAGTACCGGGGCCGCGATCAGAGGGCCGAGCGATGCGCCCATGTTCACCACCGACGACGGGAACGAACGTCGGCTGGGGACGAACCATGTGTGGGTGATCTGGTTGGCGAGTGCGAACGCCGGTCCTTCGGCGAACCCGAGCGCCATCCGGCCAAGGAGGACTACCGAGAACGTCACCGGGATCAGGCCGGTGAGTGGGATCAGGCTGAGCACCCACACGCCGACGAGGCCGGTCAGCAGCCACCGGGAGTCGACCCGCCCGCCGAGCATCCCCAGCGTCACCGCGCCGAGCGCGAAAAGCCAGAAGAACGTGCTCTGCAGCAGCCCGAATTGGAAGGACGAGATATCCAGATCCTGCTGGATTTCGACACCCACGATTCCGACCACGACCTTGTCGGCGAAATTGATGAACATGAAGGCCGTCAACAGCAGGGTCACGATCCAGGCCCGCCGGTACACGGCCGATGAGGTGGTGGCGGTTTGCGCGCGCCTGGTGGATTCGAGAAATGACTTCATCGACATCTGTGAACTCCCCGATTCTTACCGGCACGCGATTCGGTCGGGCGCCGCGAGTTGACGGAGGATCTCCTCGGTGTGCTCACCGAGGGCTGGTATGCGCCCGGCGCCGCCCAGGTCGGCGACAGCTTCGGAGCGAAAAGGCAGGCCGGGCACCATGTGTCGCCGCCCGGTCGGAGTCTCGCCTGTGACGAAGACTTCTGAATGCTCGACATCGGCGGACCGACGGGCCTGATCGTAGGTGCGCACCGCGCCGCACACGATTCCCGCGTCGGTCAGGATGCCGAGCAGTTCCTCGGTCTCATGTGCTGCGAAGAACGGGTACAGGGCGTCGACAAGTGCGGCCCGGTTGCGTACCCGCCCGGCATTGTCGAGGAAGCGCTCGTCATCGACGAGGTGCGGCACCCCCGCGACCCCGCACAGACGAGCGAATTTCTCTGCGGTGTAAGCGGATACGACAATGGCGCCGTCGACGGTCTCGAAGAGGTCGGCTGCGGGCGCGACGGTGGGCTGGCCGTTGCCCCTGCGCGTTGGCGCGATCCCCGTGATGGCGTACTCGGCCCAGTTGATGGCCTGGAGGTGGATGGCCACATCGAGCAGTGAGATCGTGATGTGGTCGCCCGCACCGGTGCGCTCCCGCCGGAACAGCGCGGCGAGTATCGCCTGCGCGGCCACCTGGGCGGCCACATGGTCGACCACCGGAAACCCGACCCGTTGGGGCTCCCTGTCCGACGTCCCGGTGACCGACATCATCCCGCTCTCAGCCTGGGCGGCGATGTCGTAGCCGGGCCGGTTACCGGAGGGGCCGGACGGACCGAAGCCGGTGATCTCGGCGACGATGATCCTCGGGTTCATCGAACGGATGGCGTTGGCGGAGATACCGGCCCGGTGCAGGGCTCCCGGTGCGAGGTTGCTGACGACGACGTCGGCCTCTCGAAGCAGGGTGCTGGCCTGGGCGAGTCCCTGCTCGGTCTTGAGATCGATCACCACCGACTTCTTGCGGCGGTTGTACGCCAACAGGATCGCCTCGCCGTAAGTGCCGATGCCACGGGCCTGATCGCCCGCGGGTCTCTCGACCTTGATCACTTCGGCACCCATATCCGCGAGTACCTGGGTGGCGCCGGGGGCCGCGATGTACTGGCCGAGATCGACGACAACGACCCCGTCGAGAGCCGCAGTGGAGTCGGATGACTCGGACAATTCAATTCCCCGTTCATGTTTCGCGGATCGAGCGCTGCGTTCGCAGTACCGGTACGGCCAGACTGCTCGGAACGGGACGGGGATAACATAGGACGACGTCACAACATATAGGCGTGTGTGGTGTGACTGTTCACAATGGGAGGTGTAGACCATGCCGGGTGTCGACGTGGCGGGGGCGCTGCGCAGGTTGCGCAACGAGGTTCCTGCGATGGCGCGGGCTGCGATCGATCGTTACGTCGAGGAGTCGTCGATCTATCCGCGTGACGCGGCGCCGGAGCTGCTCTACCGGGAGAGCGCACACACCGTCCGGGTGCTGATGGACACCTGTCTGCGTTCGGTCTCCGACGACGACCTGGATTTTCACGCCGTTGCCAAGGATGTCACCGCCCGATCGAGTGTCCGTGTCGCAGAGGGGCTTCCGCTTCGCAGTTATCTCCGGTGCCTGCAGATCGGCTATGCCGTGCTGAACGAGCGGCTGGAAGCCGAATTCGGCGACGACATGGTGCTCGCCCGGCCGGTACTCAATCGGGTGCGCAGCGTCTATGACGAGCTCATCGGTGACGGGGTGGCCGCCTACGAGTTGCCGAGTCGTAAGTTGCCCGCAGAAGAACAGGACCGTCACGCCAGGACCATCGACGCGCTGTTCACCGGCATCGGCATCGCCGATGGCTTCGACGTGGCCGATGCCGTTCCCGCACGACCGCTCGTCGCACTCTTGGCCGTCGAAACCACCTCCGCCGAACGGCAGGGGTCCGCGCGGGCCCGAGCCCTCGCCTCGACGCGGAAGGTCAGGGGTATCCGCGACCACTTCGACCGAGGGCTCGGCAATCTCTGGCTGATGGACATTCGGCCCGATTCCGGTCGTCTCATCCTGCAGGGGTACCGTGGACCGCTCTCCGCCGTGGCGGCAGAAGCGGGTGCCCGTTTCGGTGTCGTCATCAGCATCGCCGTGGCTGAATCCCAAGGCGTCGATGATATTCCACGCGCGGCGCAGCTTGCCCGGGAAGTCTTGGACACGGCGCTGCGGTGCGGTCGCAAGGGGGTGCTGAGCGCCATTGACGACGTGGCACTGGAGCATCACCTCGCGCGCAGCGGTCCGGGGCGTGACGTCCTGCTCGGACGGAGTGAGGCACTCGTCGGGCGGGCACTGCTGATCGACACGCTTCGCGGCTACCTGCACAACAATCTGGACCGCCGGGCGACGGCCGACGCGCTCGCGGTGCATCCGAACACTATTGACAACAGGATCAACAGAATTCGTGAACTCACCGGCCTCGACGTACACGTGGTCCGTGATCTGATCACCCTGGCGGTTGCGGTGAACACGGCGCTCGAACCGTCATGACCCGGGTCGGGTCCACCGGGCGGGCGGCAGGGGAGCTTCGGCCGGAATATTCGCCGACCGCACCGTGTAGAAATACTTCTATGACCGAACTTTGGGTTGAGCGCACCGGGGTCCGTCGCTACACCGGGCACAGCAGCCGGGGCGCCGAGGTACTCGTCGGCAGCGAGGACGTCGAGGGCGTGTTCACCCCCGGCGAGCTGATGAAGATCGCGCTCGCGGCGTGCAGCGGTATGTCCAGCGACCAGCCGCTGCGCCGGCGCCTCGGCGACGACTATCCCGCCACGATCCGGGTGTCCGGAGCCGCCGACCGGGACCAGGAGCGGTATCCGTTGCTGGAGGAGAAACTGGAGATCGACCTGTCCGGGCTGCCGGAAGCCGAGGTGGCGCGGCTGCTGACCGTCGTCGAACGCGCCATCGACCAGGTGTGCACGGTGGGCCGCACACTCAAATCGGGCACCGAGGTGAAGTTCGAGGTCACCGGGAAATGACCGGAGCGGAACCCCCGGACGCCGAGGTGCGGCTCAGTGCCTGGGTGCACGGACGCGTGCAGGGCGTGGGGTTCCGGTGGTGGACCAGGTCGCGGGCGTTGGAACTCGGGCTGGCCGGGTTTGCCTCGAACCGGCCCGACGGCCGGGTGCATGTGGTGGCCCAGGGCCGGCGCGCCGCCTGCGAACGCCTGCTTGACCTGCTGAAGAGCGGGAAAACCCCAGGTTCGGTGGACAACGTGATCGCCGACTGGTCGCAACCCGACGCCCCGATGGCCGGCTTTCACGAACGGTAGCCGAGTCGGCGGTAGGGTTTGACGTCGTGCACCTCAAGAGTCTGACGCTGAAGGGCTTCAAATCCTTCGCCTCGCCGACGACTCTGCGCTTCGAACCCGGCATCACCTGTGTGGTCGGGCCCAACGGGTCCGGCAAGTCCAATGTGGTCGACGCCCTGACCTGGGTGATGGGTGAGCAGGGAGCCAAGACGCTGCGCGGCGGCAAGATGGAGGACGTCATCTTCGCCGGCACGTCCTCGCGTGCCCCGCTCGGCCGCGCCGAGGTCACCCTGACCATCGACAACTCCGACAATGCGCTGCCCATCGAGTACTCCGAGGTGTCGATCACCCGCCGGGTGTTCCGCGACGGCGCGGGGGAGTACGAGATCAACGGCAGCAGCTGCCGGTTGATGGACGTTCAGGAGCTGCTGAGCGACTCCGGCATCGGCCGGGAAATGCACGTCATCGTCGGGCAGGGCAAGCTGTCGGAGATCCTGGAGTCGCGCCCCGAGGACCGCCGCGCGTTCATCGAGGAAGCGGCCGGGGTGCTCAAGCACCGCAAGCGCAAGGAAAAAGCGGTCCGCAAGCTCGACTCGATGGCCGCGAACCTGGCCCGGTTGACCGACCTCACCACTGAGCTTCGGCGTCAGCTCAAACCGCTGGGCCGCCAGGCCGAGATGGCACGCCGCGCGGCGACCATCCAGGCCGACCTGCGCGATGCGAGGTTGCGCCTGGCCGCCGACGACCTCGTCACCCGGCAGGCCGAGTTCGAGAACACCAATCACGCCGAGACCACGCTGCGCCGCGAGCACGACGAGGTGACCACGCGGCTGCAGACCGCGACCGTGGAGTTGCAGGCCCACGAGACCGCGGTCGCCGAGCTGTCTCGGCGCGCCGAAGCCGCCCAGCAGACCTGGTTCCGGGCCTCGGCGCTGGCCGAACGGGTCGGTGCGACGGTCCGCATCGCGACCGACCGGGCGCAGCTGTTGGAGGCAGAACCGGAGGTCTCGTCGGGACGCGACCCCGACGCGCTGGAGGCCGAGGCCGACGAGGTCGCCGAAACCGAGCAGCGGCTGCTGGAGGAGCTGGCCGAATCCCAGTTCGCCCTCGAGGCGGCGCGGGCCGAACTGGCCGAGCGCGAACAGGTGGCGGCCGAGGCCGAGCGCGCCCACCTCGCTGCGGCCCGGGCCGAGGCCGACCGTCGCGAGGGCCTGGCGCGGCTGGCCGGTCAGGTCGACACCATGCGCACCCGGGTCGAGTCGATCGACGAGGGCGTGATGCGACTGTCGGTCAGCATCGAGGAGGCCGGCGCCAAAGCCCAACAGGCCCAGGCCGAATTCGAGACCGTTCAAAGCCGGGTGGGCGAGCTCGACGCGGGAGAGGTGGGGCTCGACGAGCACCACGACCGCAGCGTGACCGCGCTGCGGCTGGCCGACGAGCGGGTCGCCGAACTGCAGGCCGCCGAACGGGGGGCCGAACGTCAGGTGGCCTCGCTGCGGGCCCGAATCGAAGCCCTTTCGGTGAGCCTGGACCGCCGCGACGGGGCGGCCTGGTTGCAGAAAAATCACAGCGGCGCAGGACTTTTCGGAACCATCGGGGAATTCTTGAAGGTGCGTCCCGGTCATGAGGTGGCAGTCGCGGCGGTGCTGGGAGCGGCCGCCGATGCGCTGGCCGCCGAGAACTTCGGCGCCGCGACGACGGCCGTCGCTGCGCTCAAGGAGTCCGACGGCGGCCGGGCCGCAATCCTGCTGGGGGACTGGCGGGTCGACGGGACACGGCCCGCGGTCGCGCTGCCCGACGGCGCCATCTGGGCGACCGATCTGGTCACCGTGCCCGACCGGTTGCGCGGTGCGATCACGGCGATGCTGGCCGGGGTCGCGGTCGTCTCGGATATGGACGCCGGGCTGCGGCTGGTGACGGCCCGGCCCGAACTGCGCGCGGTCACCGGCGACGGCGACCTGGTCGGCGCCGGGTGGATCAGCGGCGGATCCGACCGCAAGCCGAGCACCCTGGAGATCAGCTCGGAGATCGACAAGGCCCGCGCCGAGCTGGAGACCGCCGAACGCCAGACCGCCGAACTCGGCGCAGCGCTGGCCGGGGCGCTGACCGAACAATCGGCCCGCCAAGACTCTGCCGAGCAGGCCCTGGCCGCGCTCAACGAATCCGATGCGGCGATCTCGTCGATCTACGAGCAGCTCGGCCGGCTGGGCCAGGACGCGCGCGGTGCCGACAACGAATGGCAGCGCCTGATCACCCAACGCGACGAATTGGAAGCCGGGCGTACCAAAACCGTCGAGGAATTCACCGAACTGGAGACCCGCCTGCGAAACGCCGAGCAGGTCCCGACCTTCGAGGCCGAACCGGTGGACCGGCAGACCTCGGTCGCGGCCGCCGACGCCGCCCGCGGGGTCGAGGTCGAGGCCAGGCTGACGGTGCGCACCGCCGAGGAACGGGCCAACGCCGTTCGCGGACGGGCGGATTCGTTGCGCCGGGCGGCGACCGCCGAACGTGAGGCGCGGGTGCGCGCGCAGCGGGCCCGGGAGGCACGCGAACTCGCGGCCCGGGTGGCCGACGCGGTCGCCGATTCAGGACGTCTGGTGGCCGAACGGCTGAGCGCCGTGGTGGCGGTGGCGGCCGGCACCCGCGACGAGCTGGCGACCGAGCGCAGGCACCGGTCCGAAGCGCTGGCGCAGGTCCGCGAGCAGGCCACCGACCTCGGCGCCAGGATCACCGCGCTGACCGATGCGTTGCATCGTGACGAGATGGCCAAGGCGCAGGCGTCGCTGCGGATCGAACAGCTCGAAGCGCAGGTACTCGAACAGTTCGGGATGCCCGCCGCCGACCTGATCGCCGAGTACGGCCCGCAGGTGCCGCTGCCGCCCAGCGAGCTGGAGATGGCCGAGTACGAGCAGGCCAAGGAGCGTGGCGAACAGGTCACCGCGCCCGCGCCGATGCCGTTCGACCGGCCCGCCCAGGAGCGGCGCGCCAAGAAGGCCGAACGCGAGCTCGGCGAGCTGGGCCGGGTCAATCCGCTTGCGCTGGAGGAGTTCGCGGCTCTGGAGGAGCGCTACAACTTCCTCTCGACACAGCTCGAGGACGTCAAGGCGGCCCGCTCGGACCTGCTCGATGTGATCGCCGACGTCGATTCCCGGATCCTGCAGGTGTTCACCGAGGCCTACGTCGACGTGGAGCGCGAGTTCGAGCAGGTGTTCGCCACCCTGTTCCCCGGCGGTGAGGGCCGGCTGCTGCTGACCAACCCCGCCGACATGCTCACCACCGGCATCGAGGTCGAGGCCCGGCCACCGGGTAAGAAGATCAAACGGCTGTCGCTGCTGTCGGGTGGGGAGAAGTCGCTGACGGCGGTGGCGATGCTGGTGGCCATCTTCCGGGCCAGACCGTCGCCGTTCTACGTGATGGACGAGGTCGAGGCTGCACTCGACGATGTCAACCTGCGGCGGCTGATCAGCCTGTTCGAGCAGTTGCGGGAACGCTCACAGCTGATCGTGATCACCCATCAGAAGCCGACCATGGAGGTCGCCGACGCGCTCTACGGGGTGACCATGCGCGGTGACGGCATTACGACGGTGATCTCGCAGCGGATGCGGGGCCAGGAGCTGGTGTCCAACCCGAGCTGATACGCCGAGCGTGGGGGCCAGGTACGGATTGTTCGCGAATCCGGTACGCAACCCCCACGCTCGGTGCAGGTGGCCCCTGACACAATGGCCGCGTGTCGGAAACTGCGCTGATAGGTCTCTGGATTGCAATCGCGGTTGTAGCGGTGCTGCTCGTCACCGTGGTGGTGATCGGGCTGGTGCGCTACCGCCGTCGGCGGATCAGCCTGTCCGAGCCGGAGAAGCCGGCGTCGATCGACCGATCGGGGGGATATACGGCGTCCTCGGGCATCACGTTCAGCCAGACGGCGACGCCGACCGCCGAGCGCATCGATACCAGCGGCCTGCCCGCGGTCGGCGACGACGCCACCATTCCGCGCGATGCGCCCAAGCGCCCGATCGCCGATGTGCGACTGCCCGAGCCGCCCGCCGAGACGGCCGAGGCCCCGGCCGAGCCGCAGGCTCCCGTCGAACCCGAGGCCCCGGCCGAGCCGGAGGTGGCAGAACCGGCCGCCACGGCGCCCGCCGAGGCCGCCCCGGTCATCGAGGAGATCGCCCCGCCGGAGGGTCGGCTGGACCGGCTGCGCGGCCGGCTGTCCAAATCCCAGAACGCGTTGGGCCGCAGCATGCTCGGCCTGCTCGGCGGTGGGGATCTGGACGAGGACTCGTGGGAGGCCGTCGAGGACACCCTGCTGATCGCCGACCTCGGGCCGGTGGTCACCGAGTCGGTCGTCGGCGCGCTGCGGGCCAAGATGGCCAGCGCCTCGGTGCGCACCGAGGCCGATGCCCGCGCGGTGCTGCGCGAGGTGCTGATGTCGGAGCTGCGGCCGGATCTGGATCGCTCGATCAGGGCCCTGCCGCATGCCGACAAGCCGTCGGTGCTGCTCGTCGTCGGGGTGAACGGCACCGGCAAGACCACCACGGTCGGAAAACTGGCCCGGGTCCTGGTGGCCGACGGCCGGCGTGTCGTGCTCGGCGCCGCCGACACGTTCCGGGCTGCGGCGGCCGACCAGTTGCAGACCTGGGCCTCGCGCGTGGGTGCCGATGTGGTGCGCGGCCCCGAGGGCGCCGATCCGGCGTCGGTGGCCTTCGACGCCGTCGACGAGGGAATCTCCGAGGGCGCCGACGTCGTCGTGATCGACACCGCGGGCCGGCTGCACACTAAGACCGGTCTGATGGACGAACTCGGCAAGGTCAAACGGGTCGTGGAGAAACGTGGCGCGGTCGACGAGGTGCTGTTGGTCCTCGACGCGACGATCGGTCAGAACAGCCTGCCCCAGGCCAAGGTGTTCGCCGAGGTCGTCGACATCACCGGGGTGGTGCTGACCAAGCTCGACGGCACCGCCAAGGGCGGCATCGTGTTCCGCGTCCAGCAGGAGCTCGGGGTGCCGGTCAAACTGGTCGGGCTCGGGGAAGGCCCCGACGATCTCGCGCCGTTCGAGCCCGCGGCGTTCGTCGACGCGCTGCTCGGGTAAAAAACCGTTCACGAGGCCCGGTTCGGCTGGCAGCGGCGCGGTGAGCGGTCGGGAAACATGAGCGTAACAGCGATCCGGAATGCGTTCACCTGCCCGAAACGCGAGCGCATCACTGATGAAACGACCCCGAACGAACCTCATCGGGAGGCCGATCCGTCGGCGCACTTCCCAAGGAGGTTCACACAAAGTGGTCTTAGCCTTACCTGACGAATCGTTCGCCGCATTCGACAGCGGCGATACGGCGTGGGTGCTCGCGAGCGCCGCGCTGGTGTTGCTGATGACGCCGGCCCTGGCGTTCTTCTACGGCGGGCTGTCCCGGCAGAAATCCGTGCTGAACATGATGATGATGTCGTTCGGTGCCCTCGGCATCGTCAGCGTCATCTACGTGCTGTGGGGCTACTCGATGTCGTTCGCATCGGCCCATACCGGCGGCTCCGACATCGCGGGGATCTTCGACAACCCGTTCGCCCTGTTCGGCCTCACCCAACTGCTCGAGACGCGGGAGATCGGCGGCACCGAACTGCACGTCATCGGTGGTTTCGGCTCGGTGCCCGCGATCGTGTGGGTCGCCTTCCAGCTGACCTTCGCGGTGATCACCGTCGCGCTGATCAGCGGCGCGCTGGCCGAGCGGGTCAAGTTCGGTACCTGGCTGGTGTTCTCCGGCGCCTGGGTCACGCTGGTGTATTTCCCGCTGGCACACATGGTTTGGGGCGGCGGGCTGCTTTCGGGCAGTGAGCACGGCTTCGCGTCATGGCTGTTCGGGACGTCCGCCGGTGACGACGGGACCGTCGCGGCCACCGTGGCGCCGATCGACTTCGCGGGCGGCACCGTGGTGCACATCAACGCCGGGATGGCCGCGCTGGTGCTGGCGATCATGGTGGGCAGGCGCCGCGGATTCGGCAGGACCGCCTTCCGTCCGCACAACATTCCCTGGGTGATGCTCGGCGCCGCGCTGCTGTGGTTCGGCTGGTTCGGATTCAACGTGGGCTCCGAGGGTGCGGCCGATGCCACGGCCGGGCTGGTGTGGATCAACACCACCGCCGCGACCGCCGCGGCGATGCTGGGCTGGCTGGTGGTGGAGCGCATCCGCGACGGCCACCCGACCAGCGTCGGTGCGGCCTCGGGTATCGTCGCGGGCCTGGTCGCCATCACCCCGGCCTGCGGTGCGCTCAGCCCGATCGGCTCGCTGTTCCTCGGTGCGATCGCCGGTGCGCTCTCCGCGCTCGCCGTCGGCCTGAAATACAAGCTCGGCTATGATGATTCACTTGATGTCGTGGGTGTGCACCTGGTCGCCGGCCTGTGGGGCACGGTCGGTATCGGATTCTTCGCCACCGAAACCGGCCTGTTCTACGGTGGTGGGATCAAGCAGTTGGTGGTGCAGATCGTGATCGCCGTCGCGGCAACCGTATTCACCGCGATCATGACTGCGATCATCGCGTTGGCCCTCAAACCGCTGGGCTGGCGTGTCACGGATGAAGACGAGGCGACCGGTATCGATGAGACCGAGCATGCGGAAACGGCTTACGAGCTCGCCTGATCGGGAACAATTGTCCTGGAAGGGATGGAATATATATGAAGCTGATCACTGCGATCGTCAAGCCGTTCACTCTCGAAGACGTCAAGACCGGCCTCGAGCAGACCGGCATTCTGGGGATGACCGTCAGCGAGGTGCAGGGCTACGGCCGCCAGAAGGGGCACACCGAGGTGTACCGGGGCGCTGAGTACTCGGTCGACTTCGTGCCCAAGGTCCGGGTGGAGGTCGTGGTCGACGACTCCGCGGTGGACAAGGTGGTCGATGTCATCGTGCAGGCCGCGCGCACCGGCAAGATCGGGGACGGCAAGGTGTGGGTCAGCCCCGTCGACACCGTCGTCCGGGTGCGCACCGGGGAGCGGGGCGCCGACGCGCTGTAGCCACAGGTCAGTCAGTCGAGACGTCGTCTCCCGGCCAAGCACCGTGTGAGCGTTCATCAGGTAATTGGCCGGGAGAGGAACGAAATGGCAGAACAGCAGCCCGGATCGGCCGGTCCGGCACGGCCCGCCACCGATCTGGCGGCCGCCACCCGGCAGCTGCTGGCCGGCGCGCCCCGGCAGCTGGACTCGGCGGCGTTGCGTAACGCACTGCTCGACCTGCACGAATTCTGGCTCACCACAAAGGCAACCGAGATCGGCATCACCGCCGACAGTGGATTCGCGATCGTCGCTACCGGCGGGCTGGGACGCGGTGAGATGCTGCCGTATTCGGATCTGGACCTGATGCTGCTGCACGACAACATGCCGGCCGACGCGGTCGGCGAGGTGGCCGAGAAGTTGTGGTACCCGTTGTGGGACGCCAACATCCGCCTCGACCACAGCGTGCGCACCGTGCCGGAGGCCCTCAAGGTGGCCGGCCAGGACATCGCGGTCGGCCTGGCGATGCTCGACGTGCGCCACATCGCCGGCGATGCCGACCTGTCGTCGCTGCTGGTCGGTGGCGCTCGTCGGCAGTGGCGGATCGGAATCGCATCGCGCTTCGACGAACTCGTCGCCCACGCCACGTCCCGGTGGGAGCGCAGCGGGCAGATCGCGCACCGGGCCGAGCCGGACCTGAAATCCGGCCGGGGCGGGCTGCGCGACGTACAGCTGCTCAATGCGCTGGCGATCGCGCAGTTGGCCGATGTGTACCCGAGCCGGGCGCTGGCCTCGCCCACCGGCACCTTGGGCGATGCGCACCTCGCGCTGCTGAATGTGCGCACCGAACTGCACCGGGCGGCCGGTCGGGGGCGTGAGTTGCTGCTGGCCCAGCACGCCGACGAGATCGCCGCGGCCCTGCGGATCGGCGACCGGTTCGACCTGGCCCGGGTGCTGTCCGACGCGGCCAGGACCGTCAGCTACTACATCGACTCGGGCGTCCGCACCGCCGCGAATGCCCTGCCGCGCCGCGGATTCGCGGCGCTGCGTCGCCCGGTGCGCCGTCCGCTCGACGAAGGGGTGATCGAATACGCCGGTGAGGTGATCCTGGCCCGCGACGCCCGGCCGGAACGTGATCCCGGCCTGATTCTGCGGGTCGCGGCGGCCTCGGCGACGACCGGACTGCCGATGGCGGTCTCGACGCTGAGCCGGCTCGCCGAGACCGCGCCCGAGCTGCGCACCCCGTGGCCGCGGCAGGCGCTCAAGGATCTGCTGGTGCTGCTGGCGGCCGGGCCCGCCGCGGTGGCCACGATCGAGGCGCTGGACCGGACCGGGCTGTGGGGCAGGCTCTTCCCGGAGTGGGGTGCGGTCCGCGACCTGCCGCCGCGCGATGTCGTGCACATCTGGACAGTCGACCGCCACCTCGTCGAAACGGTTTCGCGGGCAAGCGCGTTCACCACCCGGGTGTCACGTCCCGATCTGTTGATGCTCGGGGCGCTGTGCCACGACATCGGCAAGGGCCGCGGCGGTGACCACAGCGTCATCGGCGCCGAACTGGCCACCCAGATCGGCACCCGGCTCGGCCTGTGGCCCTCGGATATCGATGTGTTGTCGAAGATGGTGCGCCACCATCTGCTGTTGGCGCACACCGCGACCCGGCGCGACCTCCAGGACCCCAAGACCATCGACGCGGTGGTGGAGGCGCTCGGCGGGGACATGGTGCTGCTGGAACTGCTCGACGTCCTCTCCGAGGCCGACTCGCTGGCCACCGGGCCCGGCGTGTGGGGTGACTGGAAGGCCTCGCTGATCGGTGACCTGGTGCGCCGCTGCCGGCTGGTGATGGCGGGCGAACCGTTCCCGACACCGGATCCGATCGACCCGCGCTTCCTCGAACTGGCCACCCGGGTAGGGGTGCACGTCGAGCTCAGCCGCGGCGACGGCCCGCACATCTATCAGGTCACGATGATCGCCGGCGACCGGCGCGGGCTGCTGTCGAAGGCGGCCGGGGTGCTGGCGCTCAACGCGCTGCGCGTGCACTCGGCGTCGGTGAACAGCCACGGCGGGTCGGCGATCAACACGTTCGTGGTGTCACCGCATTTCGGGTCGCCGCCGGCCGCCGAACTGCTGCGCCAGCAGTTCATCCTGGCCATGGACGGGGACCTGGACGTGATCGGCTCGCTGGAGCGGCGCGAACGTGAGGCGGCGCGGTACCCGGCCGGCCGCGCCGGTGAGGTGCTCGCCGCGGTCCCCGCCAACCACGTACCGGCCCCGCCGCGCATCCTGTGGTCGCCGGGCGGCGCCCCGGGCGAGCTCATCGTGCAGATCCGCACCATGGACCGGGCCGGCCTGCTGGCCCGGCTGACCGCGGTGTTCGAACGCGACGACGTCGACATCGTCTGGGCGAAGGTCACCACGCTCGGCGCGTCGGTGCTCGACGCGTTGGGGGTGGTGATCCCGGCCACCGACGACGCCGCCCGGGCGAAGGTGCGCGAGGAGTTGGAGCGTGACCTGTACGCCGTGTTGCCGGCGCCGCCGCCCGCGAAACCGGTGGAACAAGCAGGCTGACCCGGCCAGGACGCCGGGCCCGCGGCGGGCAATGACACCACAATTCCCCGGCCGTTAGGCTTACCACGTGTTTGAAAGCCTGTCTGACCGGTTGACCGGAGCCCTGCAGGGCCTGCGTGGCAAGGGTCGGTTGACCGACGCCGACATCGACGCCACCGCCCGCGAGATCCGGTTGGCCCTGCTGGAGGCCGACGTCTCGCTGCCGGTGGTGCGCGCATTCGTCGCCCGCATCAAGGACCGCGCCAAGGGTGCCGAGGTGTCCGCGGCGCTGAACCCTGCCCAGCAAGTGGTCAAGATCGTCAACGAGGAGCTGATCGGCATCCTCGGTGGCGAAACCCGCCAGGTGGCGTTCGCCAAGACCCCGCCGACCGTGATCATGCTGGCCGGTCTGCAGGGCGCCGGTAAGACCACGCTGGCCGGCAAGCTGGCGAAATGGCTTAAGACGCAAGGGCATACCCCCCTTCTGGTGGCGTGCGACCTGCAGCGTCCCGGCGCCGTCAACCAGCTGCAGATCGTCGGCGAGCGGGCCGGCGTCGCGGTCTTCGCCCCGCATCCGGGCACCGCGCCCGGCGCCGCCGAGACCGAGGGCGGGGGGCCCGGCGATCCGGTGGGCGTCGCCGCGGCAGGTCTGGCCGAGGCCAAGTCCAAGCACTACGACGTGGTCATCGTCGACACCGCGGGCCGCCTCGGGATCGACGACGTGCTGATGGCGCAGGCGGCGGGGATCCGCGACGCCGTGCACCCCGACGAGACGCTGTTCGTGCTGGACGCCATGATCGGCCAGGACGCGGTCGCCACCGCAGAGGCGTTCGGTGCGGGCATCGGCTTCACCGGTGTGGTGCTGACCAAGCTCGACGGCGACGCCCGCGGTGGCGCGGCCCTGTCGGTGCGCGAGGTCACCGGGGTGCCGATCCTGTTCGCCTCGGCGGGGGAGAAGCTCGAGGACTTCGACGTCTTCCACCCGGACCGGATGGCCAGCCGCATCCTGGGCATGGGCGACGTGCTGACCCTGATCGAGCAGGCCGAGCAGGTCTTCGACCAGCAGAAGGCCGAGCAGGCCGCCGCCAAGATCGGTTCCGGCGAGCTGACCCTCGAGGATTTCCTGGAGCAGATGCTGGCCATCCGCAAGATGGGTCCGATCGGCAACCTGCTGGGCATGCTGCCAGGGGCCGGCCAGATGAAGGACGCCCTGGCCGCGGTCGACGACAGCCAGCTGGACCGGGTGCAGGCCATCATCCGCGGGATGACGCCCGCCGAGCGCGCCGAACCGAAGATCATCAACGCGTCTCGCCGGCTGCGCATCGCCAACGGTTCCGGGGTCAGTGTCTCCGAGGTGAACCAACTGGTGGACCGGTTCTTCGAGGCCCGCAAGATGATGTCGTCGATGGCCGGGCAGATGGGCATGGGGCTCGGACGTAAGAGCGCGACCCGCAAGCAGGCCAAGGGCAAGAACAAACAGGCCGGGAAGAAGGGCCGCAAATCGGGCCGGGGTCCGACCCCGCCCAAGGCGGCCAATCCGCTGGGCATGCCCCCCGGGTTCCCCGACCTGTCCAATATGCCCAAGGGCCTCGACGAGCTTCCGCCGGGGCTGGCCGACCTCGACCTGTCCAAGCTGAAGTTCCCCAAGAACTGACGGATGGGACTTCACGGCCCGCTGCACCTCAGGGGACGCGCGCTGCCCGATGGCGAACCCGTCGAATGGTGGGTGGCGGACGGGATGCTGTCGGCGGAACCGGTGCCCGGCGCCGAGACCATCTTCGGGGCCGACCGGTCCGGCGGGTGGATCCTGCCCGGCCTGGTCGACGCGCACTGCCATGTCGGGCTGGGGCCGGGCGGCGCCGTCACACCCGACGAGGCCGTCACCCAGGCCGAGACCGAGCGTGACGCCGGCGCGTTGCTGCTGCGCGACGCCGGCTCGCCGGTGGACACCCGAAGTTTCGACGAGCGCGAGGATCTGCCCCGCATCATCCGGGCCGGGCGACATCTGGCCCGGCCCAAGCGCTACATCCCGGGCGTGCCGATCGACATCGAGGACGAATCGCAGCTCCCGGACTACGTCGCCGAGCAGGCCCGCCGCGGGGACGGCTGGGTGAAACTGGTCGGGGACTGGATCGACCGGGGCGTGGGTGACCTGGCCCCGTTGTGGTCCGACGAGGTGCTCAAGGCCGCGATCGCCGCCGCCCACGCCGAGGGGGCGCGGGTGACGGCGCACGTGTTCGGGGAGGAGGCGCTGAGCGGGCTGATCGGCGCCGGTATCGACTGCATCGAGCACGGCACCGGCATCACCGACGACATCATCGAGCTGATGTTGGGGCACGGCACGGCGCTGGTGCCCACCTTGATCAACATCGAGAACTTTCCCGGCATCGCCGACCAGGCCGCCAAATACCCGACCTACGCCCGCCACATGCGCGACCTGTACGCGTCGTGCCACGCCAGGGTCGGTGCGGCGCATGAGGCCGGGGTGCCGATCTTCGCGGGCACCGATGCCGGCGGCGGGATCGCCCACGGCCGGATCGGCGATGAGATCGCGGCGCTGGGGACGGTCGGCCTGAGCCCTACCGAAGCGCTCGGCGCGGCCTGCTGGGATGCCCGCGCCTGGCTGGGCCGGCCCGGGCTGGAACACGGTGCACCGGCCGACCTGCTGTGCTTCGCCGAGGATCCCCGGGTGGCCGGGGTGGACGATCCGGCGCTGGTGATCCTGCGCGGCCGGGTGTTCTGATCTGCCCCCCACCTTTCCCGGCGAACAGACACAAACCTGCCTATTTTTCGTCCGAAGTAGGCAGGTTTGTGTCTGTTCGCGCGGAAAAAGTTCAGTACACGTCGCGGACGTAGCGGTGGGTCTTGACGAGCTCGTTGACGTAGGCGTGCGCGGCGTCGGCGTCCATCGCGCCGCAGCGCGCGACGATATCGTGCAGCGCGGTGTCGACATCTCTGGCCATCCGGTCGGCGTCGCCGCACACGTACAGGTAGGCGCCCTCGCTCAGCCAGGCGAACAGTTCCTCGGCGTTCTCCTGCATGCGTTGCTGGACATAGACTTTGGTGCCCTGATCGCGGGAGAAGGCCAGGTCCAGCCGGGTCAGGGTGCCGGATCGGACGAAGGTCTCCAGCTCGTCGCCGTAGAGGTAGTCGGTGGCGCGTCTGCGGTCGCCGAAGAACAGCCAGGACCGGCCCGGCGCCGCGGTGGCCGCGCGCTCCTGCAGGAACGCGCGGAACGGGGCGATCCCGGTGCCGGGCCCGATCATGATGATCGGCACGTCGGCGGCGGGCAGCCGGAAGTGCGGATTCGGGCGCAGGTGGATCCGCAGCGTCCGGGCCCGCTCGGCCAGGTAAGTGGAGGCCACGCCGCCGTGCCCGCGCTCACCGTCGGTGTAGCGCACGGTGGCCACCGTCAGGTGCACGTGGCCGGGATGGACGTGCGGGCTGGAGGCGATCGAATAGTCGCGGAACTGCAAGGGGCGCAAGGTGTCGACGAACTCGTCGACCGACAGCTTCGCCAGGCCGACCAGGTCGAGGACGTCCTTGCCGTATGACCACGAGCCCGGTCCGGTCGGGGCGTCGGCGCGCAGGGCCGCGGCCACCCGCGGATTGCGGGTACGCGATGCCACCAGGGACTGCAGGGCCCGCGAGGGGGTGCGGATCTCCAGCTGCTCGGCGAGCAGGACCCCGAGCGGCTCGTCGTGGCCGGTGACCGCGTGCTCGGCAGGGACGCCGAAATGGGCCAGGATCGCCGCGACCAGGGTCGGGTCGTTGGTGGCATGCACCGCGATCGAATCGCCTGCGCGGTAGGCGATTCCCGATCCACCCAGGTCCAGCTCGTAGTGGCGCACCTCCTTATCGGATTGCGGTGCGTTGAGCAGTCGGTTGACGCTCAGTGCGACCTCGACGGGGAGGTGTTTCTCCCGCCCCGGCTGGTCGCCGCGGTCGGGGGCGAGTGTCTCGGCCACGGCCGCGACCGGACCGGTGTGCTCGGCGGCCAACAGTTTGACGACGTCGGTGGTCCAGTCCTTGGCCGGTTGCTCGTAGAAGCCGTCGATGTCGACGCGTTCGGCCATTCTGGTGGCGCCCAGTTCCTCCAGCCGCTCGTCGAGGAGTTTGCCGGCATTGCAGAACAGTTCGTAGGAACTGTCGCCGAGTGCGAGCACGCCGAAGCTCATATGCTCGAGCCGGTCGGTGGCGGCGCTGATCGCCTCCCAGAACAGGTTCGCGTTGTCGGGGAATTCGCCGTCGCCGAAGGTCGAGGTGACGACGATGAAATGGGTCGTCGACTGGAGCTCGGCGATGTCGATCTGGTTGAGTTCGCGCGCCTCGGATTCGATGCCGAGGGCCGCGGCGGCGGCCTCGGCGAATGACATGGCGGCATCCTCGGCGTTGCCCATATCGGTGCCGAAGGCCACCATCAGCGAGAAGTCCCGGATGCGGTGCTGCGGGTCGGTCACATGGCTCCCCTCATGTGCGCGACCCCTCCCCGGGGGGACGCGAATTTAGGGTGACCTTACTTCCGCGGGTCGGGTTGTGGGGCGCTCCCTTCCCGGGCCCCGCTACTGACCGAAGCCGTAGTCGAACAGCCGGATCGCCTGGCCGTAGAGGTCTCCGCTGCCGTACATCTGGACCACGACCAGGCGCCGGTTGCCGCGCTGGGCGACGCCGACGTAGGTCTTGCGCGCGAGATTGGTGAAGCCGGTCTTGCCGGCGATATCGCCCGGATAGCGGGTCAGCAGCTCGTTCTGGTTGGTCAGGGTCTTGCCGGGAAACTGTGCCGTGGGCTGCCGCATGATCTGCGCGATCAGCGGATAGGTGAGCGCCGCGCGGTAGATCACGGCCAGGTCGTGCGGTGTGGTCACCGACTCCCAGCCCGGTCCGTCGAGCCCGGACGGTGATCCGGCGCGGGTGCTGCGGGCTCCCACGCTCGCGGCCTTGCGGTTCATCGCGGCGACCGTCGCGCGGGGGCCGCCGAGCATATCGGCCAGCATGTTGGCGGCATCGTTACCCGACACCATCAGCAGCCCCTCCAGCAGCTGCCGGGTGGTGTAGGGCCGGCCGGGCGTCAAGCCGACGCACGAGCATTCGACCTGGGTGTGGGACTGGTTGGCCCGCGCGAAATTGTCCGGCCGCAGATGGTCGAGGACGACCATGGCCAGCAGCGGTTTGATCGTGCTGGCCGGCGCGTAGGAACCGGTGGGGTCCTTGGAGGCCAGCACGCGTCCGGTGTCGAGGTCGGCGACGAGCCAGGCCTGGGCCGGGCCGTCGACGAGCGCCTGGGCCCCCGCCGGTTGGACACTGGGCTGCGCCGCGGCGGTCGGCGCCGTCAGCGCCACGCCGACAGTGGCCACCACCGCCGCGAACAGTCTGCGCACGGCCGCCGAGCCTACGGCTCCCAGGACTCGGTCAGCGCGCGGTCAGGTCTCCGTACGGTTTCGACGGGGCGCGGCGTCGGCGCTGGTCAGAGGGCGCCGATGCTCGCGGCCCGATCCTGGGCGAAGCCCCAGTCGAGCAGGGCGCCTGCCTGATCCCAGTACGTCGGGCCGCCCTCGTGGATCAGCCCGTGCATCATGCTCACCACCAGCCGGCGGCCGTCCCGCTGCGCCGCCCCGACGAACGTCTTGCGCGCGATGTCGGTGAACCCGGTTTTGCCGCCGATCGCGCCGGGGTACCGGAACAGCAGTTCGTCCTGGTTGGCCAGTACCCGGTCGCCGGTCTTGGACGGGAACACCGTCGACGGCATCGTGGTGATCTGGGCGAACACCGGGTTGGCCATCGCCGCCCGGAAGATCAGCGCCATATCGTGCGGTGTCGACCAGAACGGCATCCCTGGTGCGTCCAGTCCGGACGGGGTCACCACGTTGGTGTTGCCCGCGCCCAGCTGCGCGGCCTTGGCGTTCATCTTGGCCACCGCGGCCTCGGGCCCGCCGAGCATCCGCGCCAGGGTGTTCGCGGCGTCGTTGCCCGACGCCAGCAGCGCCGCCTCGAGAAGCTGGCGGGCGGTGTAGGTCTGGCCGGGCGCGACCCCGGCACAGTTGCACTCGACCTTGGTGTCGGCTTCGTCGGCGACGATCGTGGCGTCCAGTGGCAGCTCGTCGAGGACCACCTGAGCCAGTAGGGTCTTGATCGTGCTCGCGGGCGCGTAGCGGGTGTCCCCGTTGCGGGCCGCCAGCACCTGGCCGGAGTCCATGTCCGCCACCACCCAGCCTTCGGCCGGACCGTCGGGGATGGGCGCCGAGCCGATCTGCTGAACCTCGATGTCGGCGCGGGCCGGCGCGGCGCCGAGTGCGAGTGGGATGGGAAGAACCGTTGCGATCCAGAGCGCGATGACGCCGACGAACCTCACCATGCGGACTGAGCCTAGCCCCACCTACCCTTATGCGTCGGCGCCGATGCCGTTCCGACGTAGTCGAAAGGAGACAACGTGGCCGACCCCGCCACAATGCCCGCGGACTATCGCACCTGGATGGTCGACACCCTGCTGGCGTTGCTGCAGACCCCGAGCCCGTCGGGCCGGACCGATGCGGTGATGCAGCTGATCGGCGACATCCTCAAGGATTTCGGCGTTCCGTTCACGCTGACCCGCCGGGGCGCGTTGATCGCCGAACTGCCAGGTGAATCGGAGGCGGTCGATCGGGCACTGGTGGTGCACGCCGACACCATCGGCTGCATGGTCCGTGGGCTCAAGGACAACGGCAGGCTCGAACTGGTTCCGATCGGCACGTTCTCGGCGCGGTTCGCCGCGGGCGCACGGGTGCGCATCTTCTCCGACGATCCCGACGAGTTCTTCACCGGAACGATCATGCCGCTCAAGGCCAGTGGCCACGCCTTCGGCGACGAGATCGACACCCAGCCGACCGACTGGGACCACGTCGAGGTCCGGCTCGACCGCAATGTGTCGACGCGCGCCGATCTGGAACGCCTCGGGCTCAACGTCGGTGACTTCGTCGCCCTGATCGCCAGTCCCGAGCTGACCCAGGACGGTTTCGTGGTGTCGCGCCACCTCGACGGCAAGGCCGGTGTGGCGATCGCCCTGACCCTGGCCAAGGCCCTGTTCGAGCAGAAGGTGGTGCTGCCGCACCGCACCATGCTGATGGTCACCATCACCGAGGAGGTGGGGCACGGCGCGAGCCACGGGCTGCCGCCCGACGCGGCCGAACTGGTCTCGGTGGACAACGCCGTGTGCGCCCCCGGACAGCATTCCATCGAGCACGGGGTGACGATCCCGATGGCCGATCTGCACGGCCCGTTCGACTACCACCTGACCCGCAAGCTGTGCCGGCTGGCCGAGGGGCAGGGCATTCCCTACGCGCGCGACGTGTTCCGCTACTACCGGTCCGACGCCGCCGCGGCGATCGAGGCCGGTGCCGGGACCCGCGCGGCCCTGGTGGGTTTCGGCCTGGACGGCAGCCACGGCTGGGAGCGGACCCACCTGGATTCGCTGGAGGCCACCTATCTGCTGCTGCACACCTGGCTGCAGACCCCGCTGACGTTCGAGTCCTGGGATGCCACCCCGACCGGCGAGCTGCGCGATTTCCCGTCCTCGAAGCAGCCGGCACCCAGCGAGCAGTGGGTGCCGTTGTCGCGCGGTGACCACACCGAGCCCGGCGAAGCGTCGCCGGGGGAGCACTGGCCGCCGTCGGAAGGGCCGCAGGCGTGACCGCCCGGTGGTGTTGAATCGACCCATGTTGAGCCTGGCTGAGATTTCGGACCGACTGGAGATTCAGCAGCTGCTGATCGACTACTCCACCGCGATCGACCGACGGCGGTTCGATGACCTCGACGCGGTGTTCACCGCCGATGCCTATATCGACTACCGGGCGATGGGCGGCATCGACGGTCACTATCCGCAGGTCAAGACGTGGCTGGCCGAGGTGCTGCCGAATTTTCCGGCGTATGCCCACATGCTCGGCAACGTCGATGTGCGGATCACCGGGGACACCGCATCCTCGCGCACCATCTGTTTCAACCCGATGGTGCTGCCGGGCTCGAAGGAGGGCGAGCAGCCGCAGGTGCTGTTCTGCGGGCTGTGGTACGAGGACGAGTTCGTGCGCACCGCCGACGGCTGGCGGATGACCAGGCGGGTCGAGACCAAGGGCTTCGACAAGGTGGTGTGATTCGCCGTCGCCGGGATTTGGGCGGGCCGCGCGCGCTCTGGCACAATGAACGGCTGTCCGCCCGCGACTCGTTCGATGCGCTGCGCGGCGGTCACACACGTAAAGCAAAACCGGATCCGGGCATCCCGCCCCGATCGCCGAATTGCAGCGTGGCAACCACAGGAGAACGTTTAGTCATGGCTGTCAAGATCAAGCTCACCCGGCTTGGCAAGATCCGCAACCCCCAGTACCGCATCACCGTCGCCGATGCGCGCACCCGCCGCGACGGCCGCTCCATCGAGGTCATCGGCCGCTACCACCCGAAGGAAGAGCCGAGCCTGATCGAGGTCGACTCGGAGCGCGCGCAGTACTGGCTGGGCGTCGGTGCGCAGCCGACCGAGCCGGTTCTGGCGCTGCTGAAGATCACCGGGGACTGGCAGAAGTTCAAGGGCCTGCCGGGCGCCGAGGGCACGCTGAAGGTCAAGGAGCCCAAGCCGTCCAAGCTGGACCTGTTCAACGCCGCGCTCGCCGAGGCGGACAGCGGCGGCGGCTCGGATGCCACCACGCTCAAGAAGAAGAAGGCGCCGGCCAAGAAGGCCGATGCGCCCGCGGAGGCCGCCGAGGCTGCCGCCGACACCGCAAGCGAGAGCTGAGCATCGCAGTGAGTTCAGTCGTGGTCGACGCCGTCGAGCACCTGGTTCGCGGAATCGTGGACAACCCCGACGATGTGCGGGTCGACATGGTCACCAGCCGTCGGGGCCGCACCGTCGAGGTGCACGTCCATCCCGATGACCTCGGTAAGGTCATCGGCCGCGGTGGCCGGACCGCCACCGCGCTGCGCACCCTGGTCGCCGGCATCGGCGGGCGTGGTATCCGCGTCGACGTGGTGGACACCGACCAGTAGATCGGCGGGCGTTCGGCCCGGGGATGGTGTGAACATGGATCTCGTCGTCGGCCGGGTGGTCAAGGCCCACGGTGTTTCCGGCGAGATCGTCGTCGAGGTTCGCACCGACGATCCGGATGACCGGTTCGCGCCGGGAATCATCCTGCGCGGCCGGGCCAGAGGTGGCGCGCAACGGTCGTTCACGGTCGAATCGGTGCGCGAGCACGGTGGCCGGCTGCTGATCCGGCTGACCGGGGTCGGCGACCGCGACGCGGCCGACGGGTTGCGCGGCACCGTCTTCGTGGTCGACAGCGCCGAACTGCCCGCGATCGACGACCCCGATGAGTTCTACGATCATGAACTCGAGGGGTTGCGGGTGGTGACCATCGGGGGTGCGACGGTCGGTGCGGTCACCGAGGTGTTGCACACCGCCGCAGGGGAACTGCTCGCGGTCAAGGCCGACGATGACGGGCGGGAAGTGCTCGTACCGTTCGTCGGCGCCATCGTCACATCGGTCTCACGCGAGGACCAGACCGTCGTCATCGACCCGCCCGAGGGTCTGCTGGACCTGGGCTGAGAGTGCCGCACCGTGCGTATTGACGTCGTCACGATCTTCCCGGCCTATCTGGACCCGATCCGGCAGTCGTTGCCGGGCAAGGCGATTGACGCCGGCATCGTGACTCTCGGCATCCACGATCTGCGTTCGTGGACCCACGATGTGCACCGCTCGGTCGACGATTCGCCGTACGGGGGTGGTCCGGGGATGGTGATGAAGGCTCCGGTGTGGGGCGCGGCGCTCGACGAGATCTGCTCGGAGGAAACACTTCTTGTCGTGCCGACGCCCGCGGGCCGGCTGTTCGACCAGGCCACCGCGCGGCGGTGGAGCGCGGAGCGTCATCTGGTGTTCGCCTGCGGCCGTTACGAGGGCATCGATCAGCGCGTCGTCGACGATGCGGCGCGGCGGATGCGGGTCGAGGAGGTCTCGATCGGCGACTACGTGCTGACCGGCGGTGAGTCGGCGGCCCTGGTGATGATCGAGGCGGTGGTGCGGCTGATGCCCGAGGTGCTCGGCAACCCCGAGTCCCATCAACAGGATTCGCATTCCGACGGTTTGCTCGAAGGGCCCAGCTACACCCGGCCGCCGAATTGGCGTGGCCTGGACGTGCCGTCGGTGCTGTTGTCCGGCGACCACGCCAAGGTCGCGGCCTGGCGTCACGAGCAGTCGGTGGCGCGAACCAGGCAACGTCGCCCCGATCTGCTGGGCGACTAACCCGCCGAGCAGACATAAACCTGACCGTTTTCCGGCGAATGCAGGCAGTTTTATGTCTGCTCGCGGGAAAAGGTGAGGGCTAGATTCGGCCGCCGGGGAACATCGTCTTGACCGCGTCGGTGATGGTGCGGCGCGCGGTCTCGGAATCGGCGGGCTGCAGCGCACCGATCACCATGATGAACCGGCGGTCGGGCCCGATCACCCCGGTCGACAGGTGCATCCAATCCGTGCCGATACAACACATCCAGCCCTGTTTGACCGCGACGGGTTCGGCGTACAGGCCCTCGGGGATGCCGAACCGCTGCGGGTAGATGCCGCCCGGCTGGGTGCCGTCGATCGCGTTCGGGGTGGACTGCGCCAGGTTGGACAGGATCATGTTGGCCTGCTCGGGCGGAAGCCCGCCGCTGCCGTTCATCAACATGTCGTAGTAACGCACCAGATCGGCCGACGTGCTGATGGTGTTCCACCAGCGGCCGTCGTCGGGCGGCTGGGTCGAGGACAGCCCGTAGCGTGCCGCGACCCGCGTCACGATCTCGTCGCCGCCGCTGCGGTTCCAGAACACCTCGGCCGCGCTGTCGTCGGAGGAGCGCAGCATCACGTCGAGCAGCTTGCGGTCGTCGGGGGTGATGACGGTCTGGCGCTTGGCCTCCTGCAGCAGCAGGTCGTCGGCGATGAACAGTTTGACCACCGAGGCGATCGCGATCGTGGTGCCGTTCCCGTTGGAGATCTGCTCGCCGGTATTGCGGTCGAGCACCAGCACCGTGATGTCGGCACCGGCGTCGGCGGCCTGGTCGGTGGCCGTCGCGGTCCGATCCTGCAACCCGTCGAAGGTCGCCGCCCGCTCGCCGGGAGAGGCTTCGGGCAGCGGGGCCATGTTGCCCTGGGGCGCGACCACCGTCAGCTGCGGCGCATCGGGTGCGAACGGCGGTGTGCCGTACACCCGCGCTTCGCAACCGGTGGCGACCATCATCGTGATCACACCCGCTGCGGTCGCCGTCATCAGCATCGACGGCCGTCGCATAGCCCTCCTCGAACCGTCAAGTGGATCCCGGATGGGCGCGTCGGAATGGGCGCGGCGCATCGGGTTAGAGCAGCCTAACCGGTTCCAGGGCGTCATGCCTCGTTAGACTTGGGAGTCCTGTGTGGGCGGTGCGGGCCGATCCGGGAAACTCCGGATTTCACGACTTGGGGGCCCGTCTGGCACAATTGACCAGTTGTCTGCGCAGGCCTGGGTCGGGTACGTCCCGCCCGCTGCGGGATACACCCCGATACACCCGAAAATCAGCTTCGGCCGCGCCACCGTGCGCACCGGCCGGAGCCGCGAACAAACAAGGAAGTGTCACCGATGAACACGCTGGACTTCGTCGATCAGGCGTCGCTGCGCGACGACATCCCGACCTTCAGCCCCGGCGACACCGTCAATGTGCACGTGAAGGTGATCGAGGGCTCCAAGGAGCGCATCCAGGTCTTCAAGGGCGTCGTGATCCGCCGCCAGGGTGGCGGCATCCGCGAGACCTTCACCGTGCGCAAGGAGAGCTACGGCGTCGGCGTCGAGCGGACTTTCCCGGTGCACTCGCCCAACATCGATCACATCGACGTCGTCACCCGCGGTGACGTGCGCCGGGCCAAGCTGTACTACCTGCGCGAACTGCGTGGCAAGAAGGCCAAGATCAAGGAAAAGCGCTGAGCGTCAGCCAGCACGTGGCGCAGCCGTCGACAGGGTCGCTGTCGCATCGCTCGCTACTGTGGATCCCGTGACCGGATCCGCCGACTCTGCCGACGCTCCGTCGGAGGACACGCTCAACACCGATGCGCCGCCCCGTCCGGAAGCCGATCCGGCCTCCGGAGGCGAACCGGAAGCCCCCAAGAAGCGCAAGCATTCCGCACTGCGTGAGGGCGCCATCCTGGTGACCATCGCGATCGTCATCTACTACGTGATGCTGACGTTCGTGGCGCGGCCCTATCTGATTCCGTCGGAGTCCATGGAGCCGACGCTGCACGGCTGCGCCGGCTGCGTGGGCGACCGCATCATGGTGGACAAACTCACCTACCGTTTCTCGGCGCCCGAACCCGGCGACGTCGTGGTGTTCAAGGGTCCGCCCGCCTGGAACATCGGCTACAAGTCGATCCGATCCGACAATCCCGCGGTCCGCTGGGTGCAGAACGCGCTTTCGTTCATCGGCTTCGTGCCGCCCGATGAGAACGACCTGGTCAAAAGGATCATCGCGGTCGGTGGGCAGACCGTCGAATGCCGCGCCAATACCGGCCTGACGGTGAACGGCAAGCGACTCACCGAGCCGTATCTGGACCCGGCGACGATGATGGCGGACCCCAACATCTACCCGTGCCTCGGCAATGAGTTCGGTCCGGTCGCGGTGCCGCAGGGGCGGATCTGGGTGATGGGCGACAACCGCACGCACTCGGCGGATTCGCGGGTGCACTGCTCCAATCAGCCGGCCGACGCGCAGAAGGGCCTGCTGTGCACGGGTGACCCGGTGGCGGGCACCGTTCCGGTGGAGAATGTGATCGGTAAGGCACGATTCATCGCGTGGCCGCCCGGCCGATGGGGCGGTATCAGCAGCGTGAATCCACAGACCGACTCCTAGGAGCAACCTGTGGTCTCCGAGTTGCGGGCGCCGTGGCCGCCTCGAGCGGTGATCCGAAAGTCCTCGGGTCTGCGCACCCTGGAATCCGCGCTGTACCGCAGCGGGCTCGGGCCCGTCGCCGGGGTCGACGAGGTGGGCCGGGGCGCGTGCGCGGGCCCGTTGGTGGTGGCGGCGTGTGTGTTGGGGCCGAACCGGCTGGACAGCTTGGCCGCGCTCGACGATTCGAAGAAGCTGGGCGAGAAGGAGCGGGAGCGGCTCTACCCGCTGATCCGCCGCTACGCGCTGGCCTATCACGTGGTGTTCATCCCGTCCGACGAGGTGGATCACCGCGGTGTGCACGTCGCCAACATCGAGGGCATGCGCCGCGCGGTGGCCGGATTGTCGGTGCGGCCCGGCTATGTGCTGTCCGACGGGTTTCGGGTACCCGGGTTGGCCGTGCCTTCGCTACCGGTGATCGGGGGAGACGGCGCCGCGGCGTGTATCGCGGCCGCGAGCGTGCTGGCCAAGGTCAGCCGCGACCGGCTGATGGTGCAGATGGAGCAGCAGCACCCCGGCTACGGGTTCGCCGAGCACAAGGGGTACAGCACGCCGGCGCACACCGCGGCGTTGACGACGTTGGGGCCGTGCGCGCAGCACCGCTACTCGTATGTGAACGTGCGGCGGGCCGCGGAGACGACGGAGGTGCGGCGGGTTACGGCACCAATGGGGCATGCTGAAACGACGTACGCAAAGATGGGCGATAGGCCGGCAGGACAACCAGAAGGACAGCAGAGCACATGAGCGCCGAAGATCTCGAAAAGTACGAAACCGAGATGGAGCTCTCGCTGTACCGCGAATACAAGGACATCGTCGGGCAGTTCAGCTACGTCGTGGAAACCGAGCGGCGGTTCTACCTCGCCAACAGTGTGGAGCTGATTCCACGCAACGCCGAGGGTGAGGTGTATTTCGAACTGCGCCTGGCCGACGCGTGGGTGTGGGATATGTACCGGCCGGCCCGGTTCGTCAAGCAGGTACGGGTGATCACGTTCAAGGATGTGAACATCGAAGAAGTGGAGAAGCCCGAGCTGCGGCTGCCCGAATAGACCTGGGGGCGTCCGGATGACCGTCACCGATTCACCGGAGAACCTGCGCAGACGTGCCGACGCGGTGCTGGCCGGATTGCCCGGGGTGCGGTCCTGGCAGGAATCGTTGTACCAGGATCTGCACCGCCACCCCGAGCTGTCGCACCAGGAGCACCGGACCGCCGGCGCGGTCGCCGAACGCCTGAACTCGGCGGGCCTGCGGGTGCGCGAGGGGATCGGTGGCACCGGTGTGGTCGGGATCCTGCGCAATGGCGACGGGCCGACCGTGCTGTTGCGTGCCGATATGGACGCCCTGCCGGTCACCGAGGCGACGGATCTGCCGTATGCCAGCGACACCGCAGGCGTGATGCACGCGTGCGGCCACGATGTGCACGTGACCTGCCTGCTGGGTGCGGTCGAGTTGCTGGCCAACGGAACCGGGCACTGGAACGGGACCGTGGTCGCGCTGTTCCAGCCCGCCGAGGAGGCCGGCGACGGGGCCAGGGGCATGGTCGACGACGGCCTCGCCCAGCTCGTCGGCCCGGTCGATGTGGCGTTCGCCCAGCATGTGCTGCCCGCGCCGGCCGGCATGGTCGGCACTCGCGGTGGTCCGGTCCTGGCGGCCGCCGACAGCATGCGCATCACCGTCCACGGTCGCGGTGGGCACGGCTCGATGCCGCAGGCCACGGTGGACCCGGTGGTGCTGGCGGCGATGATCGTGATCCGGCTGCAGACGATCGTGTCGCGCGAGGTGGCACCGGCCGAGACGGTCGTGTTGACGGTGGGCAGCATCCGGTCGGGCGCCAAGAGCAACGTCATCGGCGATCACGCGGTGCTCGAGCTCAACCTGCGCACCTACGACACCTCGGTGCGGGCCGCGGTGCTCGATGCGATCCGCCGGGTGGTGACCGCCGAATGCCAGGCTTCCGACTCGCCGCGGGAGCCCGAATTCGAGCTGTACGACAGTTTCCCGCTGACGGTCAACGACGAGGCCGTGACGCAGCGGATCGACGCCGCATTCCGCGGCTATTTCGGCGCCGACCGGGCGCAGACCATGGGTGCGCAGTCGGCCAGTGAGGATTTCAGCGACATCCCGGCGGCGCTCGGTGTGCCCTACAGCTACTGGGGGATCGGCGGTATCGACGAACGGGTGTACCGCACGGCGGCGGCCGCGGTCCGGGTCAGCGCGGACATTCCGGTGAACCACTCACCGCGGTTCGCACCGGTGCTCCAGCCCACCCTCGACACCGGCACCCAGGCGCTCGTGGTCGCCGCGCTCGGCTGGCTGTGACGTGGCCTGCGGCAGGCTGCGCCCCGAACGCCGGATCGCCCAGACCACGACCACGAGCGCCAGCGCGGTCAGCGGATAGCCCATGGCGATCCGGGCGAAGGCCAGCCACCCGGTCGAGTCCGCGTCGTAAAGCCAGTTCTGCACCACGAACCGGGCCGCGAACACGGCGGCAAGGGCCAGCGTCGCGACGTCGTAGCCGAAACGTGAGCGCTGGTCCGCGCGCCAGGCCTGCCCGCCGCCGCTGAGGGCGCCCCAGATGACACCGACCAGCGGCCGGCGCGCCAGGACGGATCCGAAGCACACCACCGCCATCGCGAAACTCATCCAGATCCCCACCAGGAAATAGTCTTTCGCGTCTCCGGTCTGGTAGGCGATGAAGGCGCCGATCCCGACGCCCAGCAGACCGGAGAGGGCCGGCTGCAGCGATTCCCGGCGCAGTAATCGCAGCACCGCGACGGCTGCGGCCGCGGCCACCGCCACTGCGACGGCCACGTGCAGCCCGGCTACCCCATCGGCCGCGACGAAGACCAGGCTCGGCAGGCTGGCGTAGACCAGCCCGGAGACGCCGCCCATCTGGGCCAGCAGCGTCGGTTTCGGTTGACCGCCATCATCTTTCACGCCCGTCCTCCTGGTTCTCGTCGTCGGCGTCCTGCGGAGACGTTATCCGCGGCGGGGCCGGGGACGATGGCGAGATCTCCTGACACTTAGTGACAGCTCTACTGTGTCACTAAGTGACAGGAAGGTCAAGCGGGGGCGGTCTTGGTGAGCGCCCTGAGATAGAAGTAGTCGCCGTAGGGCAGCGCACCGTCGACACCCCAGCCGTGCGGGGCCGAATACGTCGACTTGCCGATGATGCCTGCCGGCCCGGCGAATACGGCATCGCGCCCGAGTGCGGTGAGCACCCGCTCGAGCCGCTCGTCGGCCTTGAGCCGGCTGCCCAGCCGCGGGTCGGCCGCCGCATCGGCCAGGCCGGAGGCGAGTATCGCGGCGGCGCTGGCGTCGAACAGTCCGGTGCCGGCCAGCAGATCGTACGGCGGAAGTTCCTGCAGCGGCGCATGGTCGACCCAGAACTGCAGGCACCGTTCGGCGACCTCGGCGAACTGCTCCTCGCCGGTGGCCAGGTAGGCGTCGATGAAGCCGTGTACGGCCCAGGCCTGGCCCCGGGTCCAGCAGCTCTGGTCGGCGGCGCCCTGGAAGGTGCCGCGGGACCGCACGCTGCCGTCGGGGTTGTGGTGCACGATGTGAAAGCTCGCGCCGTCCGCGCGGACCAGATCCTGGCTGGTCGTCATCGCATGCCGGTGGGCGATGTCGTGCAGATCGGCGCGGTCGAATCGACGTGCCGCCCACCACAGCAGCGGCAGGTTCATCATCGTGTCGATGGTCGAGGTCGGCTGGCCGCGGGTGTCGTCGAGCGCCCCGAACGCCTGCAGGTAGGAGCCCGCCGGGCGGAACCGTTTGGCCAGCGTCTCGGCGGCCGTCAGCGCGACCCGCGCCCAGCGCTGCGCTGCGGCCGCGTCTCCCTCGGCTTCGCGTTCATCGGCCAGCAGCACCGCCGAGGGCCAGAACATGAAGCCGAGATCGTGGGTCGTCTCGTCGCGGGCGCGCATCGCCGTCGCCCCCGCGAGCGCGGCCGCCAGTTCGGTCTGGGGCGGTGCGCCGAGCCGGTGCAGGTGCAGCAGGCAGCCCACCCAGAACCCGCTGGTCCAATTGCCGTGATCGTAACTGTCGGTGGTCCAGTAGCTTTCCTCGTCGACCGGCACCTGTTTCCAGCGGCCGTCTTCGACGTAGTGGCCGCTGCGCATCGGCGCATCGGACAGCGCGTCGAGTACGCGGCCGTAGGCTTCGCTCACGAAGTCGTCCCTGTCCGGCGCCACACTGGTGACGGTCGAAGTCATCCGGCGTTACCTTCCTGTCGGTCACATACGACGCCGTCGTCGATCAGCGCCGCCACCTCATCGTCATGGAATCCGTTTTCCCGCAGAATTTCTCGGGTGTGCTGCCCGCAGTACGGGGGAGGGGTGCGCACGGCGGGCAATGCGCCGTCGTACATCACCGGATGGTGCACGACGGAGGCATCCCAGTCGTCGGTTCCGGCGTGCCCGATGATTCCGTTGATGTGCACCTGCTCGCTGGCGAGCACGTCGTCGTAGTCGAGGACCGGCGCGTGCCAGACGCCTGCGGCGCGCAGACGTTCCTGGGCCTGGTCGGCGGTCAGGGCGGCCACCGCCTCGGTGACCCGCCGGGCCACCTCGTCGCGGTCGGCCATCGGGTCGAGGCCGGTGAGATCGCCGATCTCGGGCAGCGCGGTGCGCAGGTTCTCCAGCGGCCCCATGCTGATGGTCAGCCACCCGTCTCGGGTCTCGTAGACGCCGTAGGGCGCCTGGTGGTACCAGGTCCCCAGATTCTCGTGGCGGGTGCCGACATCGGACCACTTGCTACCCGAGTTCATGAAGAACGTCAGGGCCTCCATCTGGAGATCCAGCGCGGCGTTCAACAGGCTTGCCTCGATCTTGGTGCCCTCGCCCGTGCGGGTGCGTTTGACGACGGCGGCCAGCACCGACAACGCCAGCAGCGTCGCGCCGTGCTGGTCGACGAGCGCCGCGCCGCCCGGCGTCGGTCGCGGGCCCGACGCGGCGGTGAGGCCCGAAACCGACTGGGCCAGCAGGTCTTGACCGGGCATCGACGACAACGGCCCGCGCGGGCCGTAGCCGGTTGCCGACGCGAAGATCACCGACTCGTTGTCGTGTTTGAGCTGTTGGTAGCCCAGGCCGAGTTTGTCGAGCACCCCGGGGCGGTAGTTCTCGATCACGACGTCGTAGGTGCGCGCCAGGCGGCGCACGAGATCGGTCCCGTGCGGGCTCTTGAGGTCGACGCTGATGCTGCGGGTGTTGCGGTTGCCCGCGACGAACAACGAACTCGCGTCGGCCGGTCCTGGGCCGGGACCCATGACGGCCCGCTCGGCCGAACCGCTCAACGGTTCCACCTTGATGACGTCGGCGCCGAGGTCGGCGAGGTACTGGCAGGCGGCAGGCCCTTGCAGCCAGTGCGTGAACGCCAGCACCTTGACCCCCTCGAGGAGGCCGGCCGGCCGGGTCGGCACCACCGTGTCCTGGTCTTCTGGCATCAGGAGATCACTTTCTGTGGATCGGCCTCGGCGGCCTGGGCTGGGGGCAGGTGGTCCAGGGTGACGTCACGGCCGACCTTGGCGTATGCGGTTTCCTGGCTGACGAATGCGCTGAGGAAGGTGAATCCCGCCATGACGATGACCAGGCCGCAGACCAGGGCGATGCCCGCGTACTCCGGGCCGGCGAGTGCGGTGGAGATCAGCGGTGCACACCCGCCGAAGATGGCCGCCAGCTGCGGGCCGAGCGAGGCCCCGCTGTAGCGCAGGTGGGGCGGGAACAGTTCGGTGAAGTACGCGGCCTGCGGTGCGTAACAGGCGTCGCGGCCGATGTTGATGCCCAGCACGAGCAGCAGGGCCACCAGCCACATCGCCCCCGCGTCGACCGCCCAGAGGAACGGGAAGGCGAGAATCGCCATGACGACGGCGCCGAACATGATGGTGGGACGCCGGCCGATCTTGTCCGACACCGCACCCCACATGGGGATGGTCGCGATGGCGATGGCCGACGCGAGCAGGGTCGGGGTCAGTAGCGTCGACTTGTCGAACCCGAGGCCCACGGCATACGCGAGGAAGAAGCTGGTCCAGACGTAATAGATGCCGACGTCGGCCACCCGGATGCCCGCGGCGCGCAGAATCGTCATCGGATACCGGCGGACCACCTCCAGTACCGGGCGGCGCTGGATGTTGCCGGAATTCTTGACGGCGGTGAACGCGGGTGATTCGGCCATGTTGAGCCGGATATAGAGGCCCACCGCGATCAGTACTGCCGACGCGAGGAACGGGATACGCCAACCCCAGGAATCGAATTGGCCATCGGGAACGAGCGTGCTGGTCAGCATGAACGCGCCGTTGGCGGTGAGCGCTCCGAACGCGACACCGAGTTGGGGCAGGCTGCCCCAGAACCCGCGGCGCTGTGGTGGCGTCTGTTCGGTAACCATCAGGGTGGCGCCCGCCCACTCGCCGCCGACACCGATGCCCTGCAGGAACCGCATGAGGGTCAGGATCAGCGGTGCCGCGATGCCGATCGAGCCGTAGGTGGGCAGCAGCCCGACCACGACGGTGGCCAGGCCCATCATCAGCAGCGAGAAGACGAGTGCCTTCTTGCGGCCGATCCGGTCACCGAAGTGGCCGAAGATGATCGCCCCAAGCGGCCGGGCGACGAAACCGACCGCATAGGTGCTGAACGCCAGCAGCGTACCGACGTAAACGCTTGTGCCTGCAGGGAAGAACTGCCGGTTGAAGATCGTCGCCGCCGCGACGCCGTAGAGGTAGAAGTCGTACCACTCAATGCTGGAGCCGAGGGTTCCTGAGACGATCGCCCGCCGACGCTGCGCGTCCTTCTCGGCGACGGGTATGGGCGCGGATTGTGACATCAGTTGACTCCAGTGGCGTGTCGGGGTGAGGGGATTGTGGATGGCGCCGTCGTCGGGTGCCGGATCGTCCGGTTCGTCAACGAAGCTCGGTGTGGTGGTGAGTGGTGGCCGAGGAACCGACGGTGCTTTCTCGGATCACCAGCTCGTAGGTGAAGGGGTCGGTGGGGACCGGCGCGCCGTCGCAGAGCACGCGCACGGCGGTCTCGCCGAGCCGGGCGGTGGGGAATCGGATGGTGGTCAAGGGAACTCGCGAGTAGGCGGCGATGTCGGTGTCGTCGCAGCCGACGATCGCGATATCACCCGGTATGGTCCTGCCCGCTCCGGCCAGCACCGACATCGCCCCCACCGCGGCGTAGTCGTTGAAGGCCAGGACGGCGTCGAAGTCGAGCTTTTCGGCCAGCGCCGCGTTGGCGGCGGCCGCACCCGCTTCCGCGGTGAAGCCCGAGTAGCGCACCAACTCCGGGTCGGTGTCCATGCCGAGCGATCGAGCGGCCTCTCCTGCCGCGGTCACCCTGGCCCGGGTGATCAGCCAATCACGTTCGCCCGCAATGCAGAGCACCCTTCTGCGGCCCAGGGTGGCCAGATGGCTGACGGCGGCATGCATGGCCGAGTGGTTGTCGACGGCGAGGTTGGGCACCTGCAGCTGATGGGGTCCGATGGACACGATGGACAGGCCGTCGAAGTCGTTGTCGGCGAGGTGCTTTTCGTCCTGCAGGCCGCCGCCGCACAGTACGACACCGTCGACGCGCTTGTCCGCGAGGAACTCCAGCGCGGCGAGTTCGCGATCGGGATGGCGATCGGTGTTGCAGAACACGATCCCGTAGCCGCGCTCGCGGGCGGCGGTCTCGGCGCCGCGGGCGATGTACTGGAAGTACTGGTCGCCGATATCGGGGACGATGAGTCCCAGGGTGTTGCTGGATCCGCTGCGTAGCGAGCGTCCCAGCGGGTCGGGCTTGTACTGGAGGCGTTCAGCGGCGGCGACGACCCGTTCGCGGGTCTCGACACTGATCCGCCCCGGCTTGCCGTTGAGGACGCGCGAGACCGTGGCGATGGACACGCCCGCGGCCTCGGCGACGTCTTTGGCGAGAACTGGGCGATGTGGTGTCACTCTCACCCTCCTGACAGTTTGCTTGACGTGGAAAAACGATTACGCAATGTGGTTAAACGTTTGCGCAATCATGTACGTTCGGGTTGACTGTGTCAAGGCTCATAGCCAGATCGGTGACCCCGCGAACCATCAAGGAGATCGAATCGGATGACAGAACATCGACAGACCGACGACGCAACGGCGCACCAGGGAATCGCCGCGGCGGCCGTGGGCCGTGAAGTCTCGTTCACCAAGACGGTCGGTGAATCCGACGTCTACCTGTTTGCCGGAATCACCGGCGACCTGAGCCCGAACCATGTCGACGAATCGGCCATGTCGAAAACCCGGTACGGCCACCGGATCGCTCACGGCGTCCTGCTCGTCGGCTTCATGTCGACCACCTCGACGGCGATGATCACGGCGCTCGGCGGGACCGCGGTCTCCTACGGGTACAACCGGGTGCGGTTCATCGCGCCGGTGTTCATCGGCGACACCGTCACGGTGACTTACACGATTCGCGAGGTGGACCTCGACGCGGCGAAGACCTATGCCGACGTCGTCGTCCGCAACGACGGGGGAACGACCGTCGCTGCGGCCGAACACATCCTGTACTTCCTCGAGGAGGCCCGGTGACGGTGACGGCCGCACTGCCCGGTGTCGGGCAGTTGCTTCCCGCCGACGGCCGGGCACGGTTGATCGGTCGGCTCGGGATCGACGGGTGTGCGCCGGTACCGGTGCTGGTGCGCGGTGCATCGGTGTGGGATCTGCGGTCGGTGGCCCCGACGGTCGCCCACCTGCTCGACGCCCCCGACCTGGTGGACACCCTCGACCGGATCGCCCGCGGTGCCCCGCTGTGCGGTATCGACGACGTGGTCGGCGAGATCGGCCCGCCAGGACCCGAAGGAGCGCCAGTACTGCTGTCGCCCTTCGATCTTCAGGTACTCAAGGCATGCGGGGTGACGTTCGCCGGCAGTATGCTGGAACGGCTCATCGAGGAACGCAGCGCCGGAGACCCGGTCCGCGCCAACAGCCTGCGCGTTGAACTCGAGGCCGGTGGGCTCGGCGACCAGCGGCTCGATCTGGCCGCCATCGCTCCCGGCTCGGCCGCCGCGTCCGAACTCAAGGCACGACTGGTGGTCAACGGTCTGTGGTCGCAGTATCTGGAGGTCGGCCTCGGCCCCGACCCCGAGGTGTTCACCAAGGCTCCGGTGCTGTCCTCGGTCGGATCGCTCGGCCACATCGGCATCCCGGAGTTCTCGCAGTGGAACAATCCGGAGCCGGAACTGGTGCTGGCCGTCAACTCCGGTGGCGTACCGGTCGGCGCGGCCCTCGGCAACGATGTGAACCTGCGTGACGTCGAAGGCCGGAGCGCGCTGCTGCTCGGAATGGCCAAGGACAACAACCGGTCGGCCGCACTCGGGCCGTTCATCCGGATCTTCGACGAGCACTTCACCGTCGACCACGCGCGGTCCCTCGAGATCAGCCTGCGGGTGGACGGCCCGGACGGCTTCGTTCTGCACGGCACCAACGTGGTCGCCGCATTGAGCCGCTCGTTCGAGGAGCTGATCGCGGCCACCTACGGCCGCCATCACCAATACCCGGACGGGTTCGCGCTTTTCACCGGAACCCTGTTCGCGCCGACCGAGGATCGCGACGCGCCCGGGCTCGGATTCACCCACCACCTCGATGATGTCGTGACGATCTCGAGCCCCGAACTCGGCAGTCTCGTCGGGGTGATCGGCCGGACCGAGGATCTGCCGCCGTGGCGCTACGGCATCGGCGCCCTGCTCACCGACCATCGAAACCGCACCCCCGACGCACACGGAGGAACCACATGACCACGACCCTGACGGGACAGCTGTTCGTCGCCGGCCGCCGGGTGGCCGGCGCCGGCCCCGTACTGCACCCGGTTGCCGCCGTCAGTGGCGACGAGCTGCAACCGGCCTACGGCTCGGCTGCGGCCGGCGATATCGACGCCGCGGCCGCGGCAGCCCGCGAGGCGTTCGACGGGTACCGCAACGCACCGCTCGAGGTGCGGGCCCGGCTGCTGGAACGCATCGCCGACGGCCTGGAAGGGCTCGGCGATGAGCTGATCGACCGGGCCCACGTCGAGACCGCCCTGCCGAAGGGGCGATTGACGTCCGAGCGCGGCCGGACCACCGGACAGCTGCGGATGTTCGCCCGGGTCGTCCGTCAGGGCGACTGGCTGGGGGTCCGGGTGGATCCGGCCGATCCGTCACGGCAACCCTCGCCGCGCCCGGACCTGCGGCTGCAGCACATCGGGCTGGGCCCGGTGGCGGTCTTCGGGGCCAGCAACTTTCCGTTCGCCTTCTCGGTTGCCGGCGGCGACACCGCCTCGGCGCTGGCGGCCGGATGTCCGGTGATCGCCAAGGGGCACGAAGCCCACCTGGGAACCAGCGAGCTGGTCGGCGCGGTGATCACCGAAGCCGTTCGCGCCGAAGGCCTTCCGGACGGCGTCTTCTCATTGCTGTACGGTGCGGGGCCCGATGTCGGACAGGGCCTGGCCCGGCATCCGGCCGTCGCCGCCGTGGGATTCACCGGATCGCGGCGTGCCGGGTCGGCGCTGATGGCCGCGGCCGCACAACGGCCGGTCCCGATCCCGGTCTTCGCCGAGATGTCGAGCATCAATCCCGTCCTGGTGGCCCCGGGGGCACTCGACGAGGGGGCCGAGCGTCTCGCGGCCGGCTTCGCGGCGTCACTGACCCTCGGCGCGGGACAGTTCTGCACCAATCCGGGCCTGTTGCTGGTGGTGAAGTCACCCGGCAGCGAACAGTTCACCCGCGCCGCGGTCGAAGCCCTCGGCACGGCCGCGGCCCAGACCATGCTGACACCTGGGATCGCGGCGGCGTATCACCGTGGCCTGCAGCGGTTGCGCGCACAACCCGGAGTGCGTGAGCTGACCGGGCCGGCCGAGGCCGGCGCGCGGCAGGCTGGTGCGGCGCTGTTCGCGGTCGCAGCAGACGATTTCACGCACCGCCCGGCGCTCTGTGAGGAAGTGTTCGGCCCGGCGGGTTTGATCGTCGAATGCGACTCACCGCAGGCGCTCACCGAGGTGCTCGACACACTGCCCGGACAACTGACCGTGACCGTGCACGCAGCCGAGGGCGACCACCCGTTCATCCGCGGACTGCTGCCGCGCCTTGAGCGCATGGCAGGCCGGATCCTGTTCGACGGCTGGCCGACCGGTGTCGAGGTGTGTGACGCGATGGTGCACGGCGGCCCGTTCCCGGCGACGTCCGATTCCCGGACCACCTCGGTGGGCACGTTGGCCATCGACCGCTTCCTGCGGCCGGTGACCTATCAGGACATGCCGGTGGCGCTGCAGCCCACGGCCGTGCGCGACGACTCGCCAAACCTGACCCGTCGGATCGAGGGCACCCTGACGGTGCCGGGACGGGTCTAGGCGTCGGATTCGGTCGTGAGGTGTTCGCCGAAGAACGCGAACACCCGCGACCAGGCATCGGAGCTGGCGGCCTCGTCATAGCCGAAGCCCGTGACGCGCAGCAGGGTCTGGCCCGGAAGCTGATTGGCGAAACTGTGACCGACTCCGGGATAGACCTTGATATCGGCGGGGATGTGGTTGTCCTCGACGATCCTGCGGAGCCGGGCCGGTGCGCCGACGCCTAACGGGTCGCGCCCGCCGAAGCTGGCCACGATCGGGCAGGACGGGTCGAGTGCCCGATTCAGGTGCCGGGGCAGCGGGGTGCCGTAGAACGGCGCGGCGGCGCCGAACCCCTTGGGCCCCATGATCAGGGCGAACTGCCCGCCCATGCAGAAGCCGGCGATCCCGATCCGGCCGGTGCACTGTGGATGCGCGGACAGGTGATCGCGGGCGGCCAGAATGTCGTCGAGCGACCTGCCGCGCTGGGTCAACAACTCGCGCATCACCCTGGTCACGCAGCGGGCCCAGCCGCCGCGGGAGAACAGCTTCGGGGTGATCGCCAGATAACCGGCGGCGGCGATGCGTGCCGAGATCGCCTCGTTGTCGGCGGCGTATCCGAAGCCGTCATGGATGACCACCACCCCGGGCCAGGGTCCGTCGCCTTCGGGTGTGCTGAGCAGGGCGTCGAGCGGACCGTTCGGGGTGGCGATGGAGATTTCGGTCACCTCACCGAATGTAGTGGTTCGGCGGCCGGCGTTCAGGTGCCGCAGAAGGTGCGGTAGGCGCCGAAGCTCTCCGGAGCGGGCGACGCGTAGCGGTCGAGGCCCGGACGCTCATCGTAGGGCTGGGTGACGGCGTCCATGAGCCTGCCGAACGGTTCCAGGTCGCCCGCGGTCGCCGCGTCCAGCGCCTCCTCGACGAGATGATTGCGGGGGATGTAGACCGGATTGAACCGGTCCATCGCGCGGGTGTCGGGGCCGAGTGCCTGCCAGCGCGCCAACCAGTCGTCGAACCCGGTGCCGGCCGGGCGCTCACCGCCCAGCGCCCGGAAAAACGAGGTGTAGTCGGTACGGTGCTGTTGCAGCAGGGCGAGCAGATCGACGATCAGGGCGCGGGCCGTCTCGTCGTCGGTATCGCCGAGCAGGCCGAGTTTGGCCCGCATGCCCGCCAGCCAGGCGTCCTCGAACCGGGTCCGGAAACCGTCGAGGGCCCCGGTGGCGAGCGCCACCGCCCGCTCGCCGTCGTCGGCGAGCAGCGGGAGCAGGGTTTCGCCGAACCGGGCCAGGTTCCACTCGGCCACCGCGGGCTGGTTGCCGTAGGCGTAGCGCCCCGTGTGGTCGATAGAGCTGAATACCGTTGCGGGATCATAGGATTCCATGAACGCGCACGGTCCGTAGTCGATCGTCTCGCCGGAGATGGTCATATTGTCGGTGTTCATCACGCCGTGCACGAAGCCGGCCAGCAGCCAGCGGGCCACCAGCGAAGCCTGGGTCGACACCACGGCCTCGAACAGTCCGAGGTAGGGGTTGTCGGCCTCGGCGGCCGCCGGGTGGTGACGGGCGATCGCATGATCGGCGAGCCGTCGCAACAAGCCCAGATCGTCTGCCGCCCGTCCGTATTGGGCGGCGTACTGAAAACTGCCCACCCGCAGGTGGCTGCTCGCGGTCCGGGCGAGCACCGCGCCGGGCAACGCGCTGTCGCGCCACACCTGGCGGCCGGTCGCCACCACGGCCAGCGACCGGGTGGTCGGGATGCCCATCGCGTGCATGGCCTCGCTGACGATGTACTCGCGCAGCATCGGGCCGACGGCGGCCAGGCCGTCACCGCCGCGGGCGAACGGTGTCCGCCCCGACCCTTTCAGGTGCAGGTCGCGCGGGTGCCCCTCGGTATCGGTGAGCTCGCCGAGCAGCAGGGCCCGGCCGTCGCCGAGGCGCGGGACGAAGCCGCCGAACTGATGGCCCGCATAGGCCTGCGCGACGGGGGCCGCACCCTCCGGTACGGCGGTTCCGGTCAACAGCCCGAGCCCGGCGGGGCCGCGCAGCCAGGCGGGATCCAGACCGAGTTCGGTGGCCAGCGGTTCGTTGAGGACCAGCAGCCGCGGGTCCGGTGCCGCCTCGGCTCGCCAGGCCACCGCGAGCTCCGGCAACTGGCGGGAGAAGCCGGCGTCCAGGGCGACGGCGGTATCCGGTGTCACGCTCACCCTTTCGAGGCTACGGACCGGGCGGCGGCTCGAGGTCGCCCAGGTCGTCGGGGACGTCGACCGCGTAGCCCGCGAGCACCTCGAGGGGCACCACCTCCAGCGTGCGTTCGTGGGTGGCGGCCAGAACCACCGGGGCGGCGAAGCCGTCCTGGTGGGCGCGCAGCCAGTTCACCGCGGTGACGCACCAGCGGTCTCCGGGCACCAGACCGGGGAAGCGGAAGTGCGGTGCCGGGGTGGACAGATCGTTGCCGATGGATCGCTGGTGCTCCAGGAAGTCGGTGGTGACGACGGCGCAGATGGTGTGCCTGCCCACATCCGCATCGCCGGTGGTGCAGCACCCGTCGCGGTAGAAGCCGGTCAGCGGGTCGGTGCCACATTCCGCCAGTGGCCCGCCGAGCACATTGCGATCCGCCATGCGACCAGTATTGCGCGGCCCGCGGTCGGTCAGGCCCGCCGGACCGCACCCGGCTGGGCGTCGAGGATGAGCAGCGCGACGTGCAGCGAGGTCATCGACTCGCCGTCGTCCAGATCGGCCCCCAGCCTGCGCTGGATCGCGGCCAGCCGGCTGTAGAGCGCGGGCCGGCTCATGTGCAGGCGTTTGGCCAGCGCCGTCTTGTTTCCGGCCAGCTCCAGATACCCACGCAGGACGGCCATATCGTTCTCGCCGTGGGCGGCATCGTGGATCAGCAGCGTCTTCAGTTCGGTCTCGGCGAACGTCTGCACCCGCGGATCGTCGTGCAGCAGGGTCAGCAGTCCGCGCAGGCGCACATCGGAGGCCCGCACGAACGGACGCCGTGGCCCCGTCATCGCCGCCGCGACCTCGGCGACGTGCGCGGATTCCCGCAGGCCGCGAACCGCATCGGCGAACGCGCCCGCGCCCGCGCCCACCGCGACCACGACGTCTCCGGCCTCGCCCTCCCGGGTGATGGTTTCGCGCAGCCCCTCGGCGAGGCGGGTGAGGGCCGAGTCGGCGGCCGTGCCGCGCCGGGTCGCCACCGCCAGCACCAGCCCGATCTCGCCATCGCGCCGGATCGAGCAGATCGCCGTATGGCCCTGCGATCTGACGCTGTGGGTGACGGCGTCGAGGACGCGGATGTTGCGTCGCTGCGCGGCGACCGGTTCGAGCCGGTCGGCGTGCGGGCTGACACGTACCGTGACCGGAAGGTAGGGCCCGGTGGCGCGCAGGCCGAGCGCGGCCGCACGGGCGTCGGCCTCCCGGTCATCGGGGATGCGCCCGCCGAGGACGTCCTCGATCAGCCCGCTCTGGGCCTGGTGCTCGAGCCCGGACCGGCCCCGCTCGGCCATCCGGTGCAAGGCCAGTGCCTGCGCGGCCCGCTCCAGCGTCATGGTGGCCTTGGCCGGGGCGGCGGGGGCGTGCGGAATGATCAGCCGTCCCCACTCCTCGGTGCGCGGGCCGACGGCCGTGCAGGTCCAGGATTCCGTCATCGAGCGTGACCGGCGCTGCCAGTCGACGAGGACCAGCGTGGCCGGCTCGTTGCGCGGCGATATCGCCAGCACCTGGTGCGAGAGGTCTTCGAGCACAACCGATTCGTCGATCATGTCGGCGGCCGCGTGGACGATGTCGGCGAGCGGGGCGCGTTTCATGCTCAGCTCGGTGAAGGTCTGGTGGGTGCGGTAGGCGAAGGCCAGTTCCTCGTACTGGTCGGCGACGATCAGCCGGTGCACCGCCTCGGTGACCTCGACGAATCTGGTCTCGCGGTGCAGCAGCACCAGGGTCAGGCCGAGCGAGCGGGCGAGGCCGGCCGCGATATCGGGTAGCGAATCGATGCGGGTGCCCAACTCCACGACCACCCCGACCGCGCCGGCCCGGTGCATCCCCTCCAGATAGTCGCGGGGCGCATCGCGCAGCGCCGCGCCCGTCGTCAGCACCAGCTCGCCGCCCTGCAGCAGTCCCGAGAGGTCGGGCATATCGCTGACGTGCACCCACCGCACCGGGCGGGCGAGGTTTTCGGTGCTCACCACCTCGGGTAGGCCGGCCTGCACGACGGGGAGTGCGATCACGTCCCTGACGGTGGGGATCATTTACGGAGTGTAATAAAAGTATCGATAGTGATTACAGAGTGATCGCCGCGGGTGAGGGTTTGGTGCCGCAGGGTTGGCAGTGAAGTCAGCGATCCATTCAGCGACCCGATCCGGAGGTTCCCGCATATGAGCACTGCCATCCAGCACTGGCGCGACGGCAAACTGTTTGCCGGCAGTTCGACCGAGACCGCTCCGGTGACCAATCCGGCGACGGGTGCGGTCAGCGGTCAGGTGGCGTTGGCCTCGGTCGAGGATGCGCGCGCGGTGATCGATGCCGCGGCCGCGGCGTTCCCGGCCTGGCGGGACGCCTCGCTGGCCAAGCGCACCCAGGTGCTGTTCAACTTCCGTGAGTTGCTCAACGCCCGTAAGGGTGAGCTGGCCGAGATCATCACCGCCGAGCACGGCAAGGTGCTCTCCGACGCCGCCGGCGAGGTCAGCCGCGGGTTGGAGGTTGTCGAGTTCGCATGTGGCATCCCGCATCTGCTCAAGGGCGGGTTCACCGAGAACGCCTCGACCAAGGTCGATGTGTACTCGATCCGCCAGGCGTTGGGGCCGGTGGGCATCATCTCCCCGTTCAACTTCCCGGCCATGGTGCCGATGTGGTTCTTCCCGATCGCGATCGCCGCCGGTAACACCGTGGTGCTCAAACCCTCGGAGAAGGATCCGTCGTCCTCGCTGTGGATGGCCAAGTTGTGGGCCGAGGCGGGACTGCCCGACGGGGTGTTCAACGTCCTGCAGGGGGATAAGACCGCGGTCGACGAGTTGCTGACCAACCCTAAGATCAAGGCGGTCAGCTTCGTCGGGTCCACCCCGATCGCCCAGTATGTCTACGCCACCGGCACCGCGGCGGGTAAGCGGGTGCAGGCCCTCGGCGGCGCCAAGAACCATGCCGTGATCCTGCCAGACGCGGATCTGGACCTGGCCGCCGATGCCATGGTCAACGCCGGTTTCGGCTCGGCGGGTGAGCGCTGCATGGCGATCTCGGCCGCGGTCGCGGTCGGCCCGATCGCCGATGACCTGGTGGCCAAGATCAGCGAACGTGCCACCACCCTCAAGACCGGCGACGGTACCAAGGATTCCGATATGGGTCCGCTGGTCACCAAGGCCCACCGCGACAAGGTCGCGGGCTACATCGACGCCGGCGAGGCCGCGGGCGCCAAGGTGGTCCTCGACGGCCGCACCGTGCTCGACGGCGCCGGGCAGCGCGATCCGGCCGGTTTCTGGCTGGGCCCCACCCTGCTCGACAATGTCACCCCCGATATGAGCGTCTACACCGACGAGATCTTCGGCCCGGTGCTGTCGGTGGTGCGCGTCGAGACCTACGACGAGGCACTCGAGCTGATCAACGCCAACCCGTACGGCAACGGCACCGCGATCTTCACCAATGACGGGGGAGCGGCGCGCCGGTTCCAGAACGAGGTCGAGGTCGGCATGGTCGGCATCAACGTCCCGATCCCGGTTCCGATGGCCTACTTCAGCTTCGGCGGCTGGAAGGCCTCGCTGTTCGGCGACACCCACGCCCACGGCACCGAAGGCGTGCACTTCTTCACCCGCGCCAAGGCCATCACCAGCCGCTGGCTCGACCCCAGCCACGGCGGTATCAACCTCGGCTTCCCCGAAAACAAGTGAGAGACTGCACCACATGACCGTGTCTCAAGAACCCGCCCTGCTGCCCAACGGCCTGAGCCTTCAGGACGCCAAGGCCGAGGCCGCGCGCGCCTACGAACTCGACCGTGCGCACGTGTTCCATTCCTGGTCGGCCCAGGAGGAGATCTCCCCGATGGCGATCACCGCATCGCAGGGATCGTACGTGTGGGACGGCGAGGGTAACCGGCTGCTGGACTTCTCCTGCCAGCTGGTCAACACCAACATCGGCCATCAGCATCCGAAAGTTGTTGCGGCCATTGCCGAACAGGCCGCCAAGCTGTGTACGGTCGCCCCGCAGCACGCCAATGCGGCGCGCTCGGAGGCGGCCCGGCTGATCGCCAGCCACACCCCGGGCGATCTGAACAAGGTGTTCTTCACCAATGCCGGTGCGGATGCCGTCGAGCATGCGGTGCGGATGGCCCGGCTGCACACCGGCCGCTACAAGGTGCTCTCGCGCTACCGTGCCTACCACGGCGGCACCGAGACCGCGGTCAACCTGACCGGCGACCCGCGGCGCTGGCCCAACGACCACGGCAACGCCGGTGTCGTGCACTTCTTCGGGCCGTTCCTGTACCGCTCGCGGTTCCACGCCACCACCGAGGCCGAGGAGTCCGAGCGGGCGCTGGCCTACCTCGACGAGTTGATCCGGCTGGAGGGTCCGTCGACCATCGCGGCCATCATCCTGGAGTCGATCCCCGGCACCGCGGGCATCATGATCCCGCCGCCCGGCTACATCGCGGGCGTACGCGAGATCTGCGACCGGTACGGCATCGTCTTCATCGCCGACGAGGTGATGGCGGGCTTCGGGCGCAGCGGAAAGTGGTTCTCCATCGACCACTTCGATGTGGTGCCCGACCTGTTGACGTTCGCCAAGGGCGTCAACTCCGGGTACATCCCGCTCGGCGGTGTGGCGATCAGCCCGGCGATCTACGAGACGTTCGCGCATCGCGCCTACCCTGGCGGGCTGACCTACTCCGGTCACCCCGTCGCGACCGCCGCGGCCGTCGCGACCATCACCGCGATGGAAGACGAGGGCATGGTGGACAACGCGGCCACGATCGGTGCCGAGGTGATCGGCCCCGGCCTGGCCGAGCTCGCCGCCAGGCACCGCAGCATCGGCGAGGTGCGTGGCGCCGGCGTGTTCTGGGCGCTCGAACTGGTGGCCAACCAGGAGACGCGGGAACCGTTGGCGCCCTACGGTGGTTCGAGCCCGGCGATGAACGCCGTGGTCGCGGCGTGCAAGGCGGGCGGACTGCTGCCGTTCGCCAACTTCAACCGAATCCACGTGGTGCCCCCGTGCAACGTGACCGCCGAAGAGGTGCGTGAGGGTCTGGCGATCCTGGACTCCGCGCTGGACGTGGCCGACCAGCACACGGCCTGACGTTCGATTCTCCAAGCCCGGCTGCGCGATTCGCGTGGCCGGGCTTGGTGCGTCAGCGGCCCTGGATGATCAGGTCTTTGATCTCGGCGAGGTGTTCGTCGACCGAGCGGAAACGCGCGCGGGTCTCCTGGCGGAACTCGGCGAGCTCCCGCTCGACCGACATCAGGCGTCCCTCCACGGAGGTCAGTCGTCCCTCGACCGACGTGAGCCGCGTGCCGTGCTCGCGCTGATTGACGCCCACTGCGTTCACCGCGGCGAGCACGGCACGGTAGTCGAAGCGATCGGCCTCCAGCGCCGCAACGCGCGCTTCGAGGTCTTCCAGGGTCGCCATCACCACATCCTATGGGTCGCCGGGCGGCCCGGTAGGTCGATCGGCACGCCTGTGGATAACCCGGTTGGACGGTGGACACGGGATCGGCTTGAGAGACTGATCCCGTGCGAACACACGCCCAATGCTGGCTCACCGACATGGACGGCGTCCTGGTACGCGAGGAACACGCGTTGCCGGGCGCCGCGGAATTCCTTCAGACGCTGGCCGACCGGGAACGGCCGTTCCTGGTGTTGACCAATAATTCGATCTTCACCCCGCGTGATCTGGCTGCGCGCCTGACGCGTTCGGGGCTGACGGTGCCCGAGTCGGCTATCTGGACATCGGCCCTGGCGACCGCGACGTTCCTGGACGATCAACTGCCCGGCGGCTCGGCGTACGTGATCGGCGAGGCCGGCCTGACCACCGCCCTGCACGAGGTCGGCTACACGCTCACCGACACCGATCCGGATTTCGTGGTCCTGGGGGAGACCCGCACGTACTCGTTCGAAGCGATCACCAAGGCGGTGCGGCTGATTCTGGGCGGCGCCCGGTTCATCGCGACCAACCCCGACGTCAGCGGACCGTCGGCCGAGGGACCGCTGCCCGCCACCGGGTCGGTGGCCGCGATGATCACCAAGGCGACCGGGCGTGACCCCTACTTCGTCGGCAAACCGAATCCGATGATGTTCCGCAGCGCGCTCAACCGCATCGAGGCCCATTCGGAGAACACCGTCATGGTCGGTGACCGGATGGACACCGATGTGGTGGCCGGTATCGAGGCGGGCCTGGACACCATCCTGGTGCTCACCGGGTCCACATCGGCCGAGGAGATCGAGCGCTATCCGTTCCGGCCCAGCCGGGTGCTGCCCTCGATCGCCGAGGCGATCGATCTGATCTGACCTCGATTCGGCCCCACCATCAAGAGTGATGCCGATGGCTCACATCGAACTGATCGGGGTGCCGTTCGACGGTTATGGGCGAACAGGTAACCAGGCGCGCGCGGCGAGCGCGTTGCGCGGCGCCGGGATTCTCGACGTATTCGGCACCCATCGGGTGGTCGTCAACGCCGATCTCGACCTGCCCGCACCGGATTCCGCACGTGGCCCGTCGACCGGCCTCATCAACGAGCAGGCGCTGCTGGCGATGACCGCCGCGCTCAACGAACGGGTCGGGGCGGCGCTGGCCGCCGACCGGTTTCCCGTCGTCTACGGCGGTGACTGCTCGATATTGTTCGGCATCGTAACCGGGTTGCGCGACCACGCCCGCGACGTCGGCCTGGCGGTCGTCGACGGCCACGAGGACACCATGCCGCTGGACGTGTCCGAGGATGGCGAGGCGGCCAACACCGAGATCGGGCTGCTGCTCGGCCTGACCGGACGACTGCTCGGCGGTCCGCTGGCTGACCGGTTGCCGGCTCTGCCGCGTGAGCGGCTGGTCGTGATCGGGCCGCGCGACGAGGCGTGGCGCCGTCAGTTCAACGTAGGCACCCTCGCCGACTGCGGCGTCTGGGTGGCACCGCTGGCGAGCGTGGCCGGCGACCCGGGCGGGACCGCGCGCCGCGCGCACACCGCGCTGACCGCCGGAGCCGACCGGTGGTGGCTGCACATCGATCTCGACGTGCTCGATCCCGAAGAGTTCGCCGCCCAGGGGCTGCCCGGAGTTGCGGACGAACCGGGTGGATTGACGTGGGCTCAGCTCGCCGAACTGACCCGGCTGATGGTCTTCAGAGGAGGCTGCATCGGATGCAGCCTCGCGATCTACGACCCGGATCAGGATCCAGGGGCGACCGGTGCCGCGCAGATCGTCGCGTTCGTCCGAAATGTCATCGGCGGGCCCTGGATCTGACCGACACACTGTTGGCGGGGATGGCGTGGCATCGGGGCAATCGCATAGAGTATCCAATATTAGGGAAAGCGAGACCCGATGCCACCGCGAACAGCCACCCGGCGCACAGCAGCCGCCTCCGACGGCGGCAGCGCGCCGCGGTCAGA
>NZ_JBSFPX010000004.1:0-109866 GCF_053588415.1 Mycobacterium sp. NPDC003449 | reverse complement strand
ACTGGCCGACACCGATCGACTTGGGGTCGATCTTCACCAACTCGGCCAGTACCAGCACGATGTGACCCCGGGTTCGCTGGCCCGCAGCCTCGACGCCGTCGTCGAGGACGCCGTCAACGCGGTGGGGGTGGACCTCAACACCGCCTCGGTGCCGTTGCTGGCCCGGGTGTCGGGGGTCACCGAGTCGCTGGCCGAGGCGATCGTCGCGCACCGCGAGAGTGCCGGCGCGTTCCGCAGCCGCAAGGCCTTGCTGGATGTTCCGAGGCTGGGCCCCAAGGCATTCGAGCAGTGCGCGGGCTTCCTGCGGATCCGCGACGGAGACGATCCGCTCGACGCGTCCGGCGTGCACCCCGAGTCCTACCCGGTGGTGCGACGCATCCTGGACCGCTCGAAGGTCACCCTGGCCGAGCTCATCGGCGACGAACGTGCGTTGCGCTCGCTCAAGCCGGCCGAGTTCGCCGACGACCGGTTCGGTATCCCGACCGTCACCGACATCCTCGCCGAGCTCGAGAAACCGGGCCGCGATCCGCGCCCGGCGTTCTCCACGGCCACCTTCGCCGCCGGCGTCGAGAAGATCGCGGACCTGAAGCCCGGGATGGTGCTCGAGGGGGTGGTGACGAATGTGGCCGCGTTCGGAGCCTTCGTCGACGTCGGGGTGCACCAGGACGGCCTCGTGCATGTCTCGGCGATGGCCGACCGTTTCGTCTCCGATCCGCACGAGGTGGTCAAGTCCGGTCAGGTGGTCAAGGTCAAGGTGGTCGACGTCGACGTGGACCGCCAGCGGATCGGGCTGACCCTGCGCCTCAAAGACAGTCCGGACGGCAAGCGCAACGATCGCGGGGCCGGCCAGAACCGGCAAGGCGGCGGCAACCAGGGCCGAGGGCAACAGCGAAACCAGAACCGCGGCAAGAACTCAGGCCGCCGGGACGCGGGCCGGCCGACGGGTTCGATGGCCGACGCGCTGCGTAACGCGGGTTTCGGCCGGTAGCGCCGCCCGCGTCTAATTGAGGAACGAGGTGAGCCCGGGCGGAGCTTCCGCGGGGTGGTTGGCGGCCAGCCCGCGTTTGCTCAGCGCGGCCATGTGCCGAGCGGCCAGCTGCATGAAACGCCGGGTGGCCGGGGACATTCCACCCCCGGCCCGGGTGATGAAGGCGAACCGTTCCTCGTAGCGCGGATCCAGCGACACCCAGTTCACCCGGTTGGCTCCGTCGTAGCTACGGACGATGAAGTAGGACGCCAGGGTGTCACCGGCTCCGTGCGCGGCGAGTTCGAGGGCCCCGGACTGGAACTCGACTTCGACCGCGGGCTCGATCCGCACGCCGGCGTCGACCGCCCGCTCGGCGAGCCCGCGGCGCAGCGGGTCGTCGCTGCGCCAGTGCGCCTCGGACAGGATCAGGCTGCATTCCGACAGGTCGGTGATGGTCTTCGGGGTGACGGCCCGGGCCGGGTCGGCGGTGACGAACACGACCTCGTCGATCAGCACGGGTCTGCTCACCGCGAGGTTCTGCTCGTCGACCGGCAGTTGCACCAGCCCCGCCTCCAGGTCGCCGCTGCGGACACTCTCGGCGACCTCGGAGGAGTTCAACCCCAGGATGCGCACCCGCACGTGCGGGTGCAGGGCACGGAACTCGGTGATCAGCGGCGCCAACAGGTAGCGGTGCGCGCTGCTGAACGTGCCGAACGACACCTCGCCGCCGGCCAGGGTGCTGGCGGCGCGGGCCGCGGCGGCGAGATCATCGGCACTGCGGATGGTGTTCTCGGCGAGCGGAACGATGAGCCTGCCGACATCGGTCAGTTGCAGCCTGCGATTGGTCCGGGTGAACAGCTGCGACCCGATGGTGCGCTCCAGGCGACGGATCTGATCGGACAGGCTCGGCTGCGCCACGTATTCCGCGGCCGCGGCGGCGGAGAACGACCCGGTCTCCACGGCGCGCAGAAAGTATCGCAGCTGGCGAAGTGTCGGTCCCTCGGACATCCAGGTTGCTCCCGGCAGGTATAGCCAAAACCTTGATCTGCTGCTCGAAGTATCCCGTAGACGACTCGGCGTGGGCGGCCCACCCTGGAAAACAGCATTTCAGCCGCCGGCGGGGTGCGTACAACGCAGATCACACAAAGGAGTTCACGATGACGCTTGCCCCGGACGCGAAAGTCGCGGTGGTGACCGGAGCGGCCAGCGGCATGGGACGATCGACAGCCGTCACCCTGGCGAAAGAGGGGTGGAACATTCTCGCCATGGACCGGGTCGCGACCACCATCGCCGAACACGGCCATACCATCACCACCACCGAGGTCGACGTCACTCGGCGCGGCGAGGTGGCCGACGCGATCGCGGCGCACTGTGACGACTCGGGGCGGGCGGTCGATCTGGTGGCCAACATCGCCGGCATCTACCCACCCAGCACCCTCGACGATTTCACCGAGGACCTCTACCGCCGGGTGTTCGACGTCAACGTGCTGGGCGTGCTGAACGTGACCGCCGAGGCCGCCAGCCGGATGGCCGACGGCGGCGCGATCGTCAACTTCGCCTCTGCCGACGCGTTCGCGGTGTCACCCGGTCAGCTCCTCTACGGCGCGTCCAAGGCCGCTGTGGTGATGCTGACCAAGGAACTCGCGGTCGAACTTGCCCCGCGCCGCATCAGGGTCAACGCGATCGCTCCCGGATGGGTCAACACTCCCGGCAACGCGGCCACCGGCCGCATGGACGCCGCGGCGGCGGGCGTCCCGATCGGCCGGGTCGGCGAACCCGACGAAATCGCCCGCTGGGTCTCCATCCTCGCGGGCCCGGACGCCGGCTACATGACCGGCGAAACCATCATGCTCTCGGGCGGAGACGTCATCCGATGACGCCGACGACGAAATACTGCGTGATCGGGGCCGGCGCGGCGGGACTGTCCGCGCTCGACACGCTGCTCGGGCAGGGTTATCACGTCGACTGCTTCGAGAAGACCGGCGTGGTGGGAGGCCACTGGAACACCGACTACGACGCACTGCACTTGATTACCTCGCGCAATCAGACGGTGTTCGAAGGCTTTCCGATGCCCGAGCACTATCCGCACTTCCCACGGCGCGATCAGGTCGCCGAGTACATCGATGCCTACGCCGGCAGCCGCGGTCTGCACCGGCGCATCACCTTCGGCACCGAAGTCCTTTCGGTCACGCCGGTGCAGACCTCGGGACCGGTCGGCTCCGCGGGCTGGGTGGTCACGACATCGGCCGGGGCCGACACCTACGACGGGGTGCTCGTCGCCAACGGGCATCTGTGGGACAAAAAGGTGCCCGAGGTGCCGGGAACCTTCACCGGTCCGCAGATCCATTCCGGCGACTACCGCAACACCGACGACCTCGAAGGCACTCGCGTGTTGGTGATCGGGGCCGGCAACTCGGGCTGCGACCTGGCCGTCGACGCCGCCCAGCACCGGCTCGAGGTCGACGTCGTCATCCGCCACGGCGCCTACTTCCAGCCCAAGATGTATTTCGGGCGGCCCCGCGCGGAGCTGGCCTTCATGGCCGAATTCTCCGCCGCCGAACAGGATCTGATCGCCCGGCTGCTGGCCAGGGTCTCGATCGGTGAGAACTCCGACTATCCGGGGCTTCCCGTCCCGGCGCACCGGGCCATCGCCGACGGGCCCGCCGTCGTCAACGACCTACTCCTGTACTGGGTCCACCACGGCCGGATCGGGGTCATCGGCCACGATGTCGAGCGCTTCGACGGCAACACGGTGCACTTCGCCGACGGCACCGTCAAGGATTACGACAGCATCCTCTACGCCACCGGATTCCATGCCACCCTGCCCTTCCTCGACGATGCGCTGGTGCCCCGCCGCAACGGCGTGCCGCTGCGGTACGCCGGCGGCATCATCCCGCACGGTCTGGAGAAGCTCTACTACATCGGGCTGACCTCGCCGCGCGGACCCCAGCTGCCGGTCTACGGAATCCAGGCCAAGATCGTCGCCCGGTTGCTGGCCCTCCATGAGCGTGCCGGCGCGGACGGCGCGGGCATCGCCGACTATTTCCGACAGCTCCAGGATGCCGACGACCGGATCGACCTGCCGCGTGACATCTGGAACAACCAGCTCGCCGACACCGCACGACTGTTGGACGCGTTCGAGGTCGGCCACACCACCAGCGGGATGAGGGAGAGGCTATGACCCCGGCACCGACGGGACATCTGCTCGACGACAGTCCGCTGACGAAATACCACAAACGACTGATCGTCGCCTGCTCGGGCGGCCCGTTCCTCGACGGCTACCTGCTCAGCATCATCGGGGTGGCCCTGACCGGTGCGCAGGCCGACCTCAAGCTCGATTCCAGCACGCTCGGCATCGCCGGCGCGGTCTCGCTGGTCGGGATGTTCGTCGGCAGCCTCATCTTTGGCCCGATCACCGACCGCATCGGGCGACGCGTGATGTACACCGCCGACCTGCTGCTGATGATCGTCGGTTCGGCACTGTGCCTGGTGATCGGCACCGGATGGCAGCTGATCGTGCTGCGCCTGGTCATCGGAATAGCCGTCGGCGCCGATTACCCGATCGCCACATCGCTGCTCGCCGAATGGATACCCAGGAAGTCCCGGGGAACGATCCTCGGGCTGATGGCGACCACGATCTGGCTCGTGGGGGCCGTGGTGGCCTATGTCGTCGGGTTCCTGATGATCAGCGTCTGGGGCCATGAGTCGTGGCGATGGATGCTGGGCACCGGGGCGGTATTCGGTGTGATCGTCCTGCTGTTGCGGATCGGCGCCCACGAATCGCCGCGATGGCTGGTGTCGAAGGGACGTGCCGAAGAGGCGCGGGCAGATATCTCGAAGGTGCTCGGACGCGAGGTGAGCGCCGGTGAGCTGGCCGTGCTGACGGCGGACGACGCCCCCGGCCGGGCGGGTCTGACCAGCCTGCTGCGGGGCCGGTACCTGCGGCGCTCCCTGTTTTGTGGATTGACCTGGATGTGCTACGCGATCCCGCAGTTCGCGCTGTTCACCTACGGTCCGATCATTCTGTCGCACATGGGTTTCACCAACGGCGGGACCGGAGAAACACTGGGGCAGGTCGTGCTGAACCTCGGTTTTCTGCTCGGAACGCTGCCCGGGATGTGGTGGGTGGAGAGCCGTGGCCGCCGCCCGCTGATGCTGGCGACGTTCCTGTTTGGTGCCCTCGCGCTGGTGCCGCTCGGAATCTGGCCGGAAGCCCCGGCGTGGTTCGTGATGGTGTTCTTCTTCCTGTTCGCGCTGATCAACGGTGCGGGCACGATCCTGGTGCTGATCTACCCGAATGAACTGTTCCCCACCGAAATCCGGGCCAGCGCGGTCGGGCTCGCCACGGCGATCAGCCGGCTGGGTGCGGCGGTTGGGACCTACCTGGTTCCCGCGTCCCTGGAGGGGCTCGGCACCGGGCCGACCATGTACATCGGTGCCGGTCTGACCCTGCTCGGATTCGTGATCAGCATCTTCTGGGCCGAAGAGACGCGCAACCGAACCTTGTCCGACGCCGCGCGGGCCGACGGGTTGGGCACCGGGCCGTTGCAGAACAGGTCAGGGGAGCTGACCGTATGAGTTTGTGGTGGTCGGTAACTGGTCAGGGTTTCTTCGAGGTCTGACTCCCGGCTGTGTGCTGCCCCCGCCGTCGCCACGACCGGTAGCCGCGGTGCGCGGCGAACGCACCGACGACAGCCGTCACGCACCACACCCCGATCGCGGTGTAGGCCAACGGTGCCGACAGATCGCCGATCGAGGCGCCCAGCGCGGTGTAGACGAATGCGCGCGGCACCGACCCGATGAAGGATCCAACGGCCATCTGCCACAACGGGACCCCGAACGCGCCGAAGGCGTAGGAGGCCAGCGCATCGGAGATCCCCGGCACGAAGCGCTGACCCACGACGGCCCACAGCCCGCCGCGCTCGATCTGGCGGTCCAGCCGGTCCGCGCGTGCTGCCCCGAGCAGCGCCCTGGCACTGTCACGCCCGGCGCGCCTGCCGATCACGCTGGCCACCACGGCGGTGCCGACCGTCGCACCCAGCGTCACGAACGTCCCCAGCACCGGGCCGAACAACACGCCGCTGCCTGCCGCCAGCAGCGGACCGGGCACGAACAACGCTCCCAGACAGGCCGACACCACCACATAGGCCAACGGTGCTGCCGGGCCCGCCGAGGCGACCACCCCTCGGACGGCGTCGACGTCGATCACCCGCGCCACCGCGACCAGGTAGAACAACCCCAGCAGGAACACTGCGAACACGGCGAGCCGCACGATGTGGGGCCACCGGCGAGGGGCGGGGGAGTCGTCGCTGTCAGCCATGCCGGTCTGGTTGAGACGCGGCGGCGATCACCCCGTCGAGGACGTCGCGGGAGGTCGCGAGATCCCGGATGGCCCGGTCGAGGCGGGTCCGCTCGGCGGTGAGCTCATCGACCAGCCGCGGCGTGGCTTCGGGGGCCGGTCCGCCGTCGCTGTCGCGCATACACGGCAGCAGCGACGCGATGGTGCGGCTGTTGAGCCCGGCCGCGTACAGCTCCTGGATGTGTATCACCCGGTCAACCGCTCGCACCGGGTAGGTCCGCTGCCCGCTGGGAGTCCGGTCGGAGGCCAGCATGCCCTGCTGTTCGTAGTACCGCAACGACCGCTCACTGACCCCGGTCCGGCGTGCCAGCTCACCAATCCGCATGGTCCCGTTATACCGCGCGGACTTGACCCTGACATTGGTGTCAGCTCGTACCGTGCGGCATGACCACACCGCAGCCGCCCTTCAGCTACCTCCCGATCACCGAACGCGCCCCGTTGACCTGGCCCGACGGTGCCCGGGTGGCGGTCTACCTCGGGCTCAACGTCGAACATTTCCGGCTCGACCGGCCCTCGACCAGCGTCTGGCCCGGCACCGCGGACCTCACTCCGGACGCGCTCAACTACGGGTGGCGCGATTACGGTGCCCGCGTGGGCATCTGGCGCACAATCGAAAGTCTCGACCGGCACGGCGTGCGCCCCAGCGTGTTGCTCAACTCGGATGTGATCGACCATCATCCGCAGATCGTCACCGCCGGCCTGGAACGCGACTGGGCCTGGCTGGCGCACGGAGAGACCAACTCGGTGCTGCACACCGGCCTGTCCGTCGACGAGGAGCGCCGTGTTCTGGCCGAGATCACCCGGCGCATCACCGATGCGACCGGACAGCAGCCCCGAGGGTGGATGGGCCCCGGCCTCACCGAGACACACCACACGCCGGCCCTGCTGGCCGAACTGGGCTTCGACTATGTGCTGGACTGGACCAACGACGACCAGCCGTATCCGCTCACCACGCCCGGTATGCTCAGCGTTCCCTATTCGGTGGAGCTCAACGATCTGCTGATCTTCGGGAAGGGTTTCACCGGGCCGGAATTCGTGCAGATGGTGATCGACCAGTATGAGCAACTGTCCATCGACTCGGCCCGCAGCGGCCGGGTGCTGGCGCTGGCGCTGCACCCCTTCGTGATCGGGCAACCGTTCCGGCACAAGTACTTCGACCAGGTGCTGGGTTTCCTGTCCAGCCGACCCGACGTGTGGTTGACCACCAGCGACGACATCGCCGCACACGTGCGGCCTACCCTGCAGGGCTGACCGCGGTCACCGGCGACGGGCTGAACCTGCCCCGCCAGTACCGGGCCGGATGCCGATCGGGCAACGCCGGACCGGCGCCGAAGAGCTTGTCACGCAACGTGCCCGGTGCGTACTCGGTCTGGGCCAGCCCGCGCGACTGCAACTCGGGGACGACGTGGTTGACGAAATCCTCGAAGCTGCCCGGCGTGGTGATGTAGCGGATGTTCACCCCGTCGACCCCGGCGTCCTGCCAGTGTTCGAGGGCGTCGGCGATCTGTTCGGGGGTCCCGACGACGCGCGTCGACTCCTGCTGCTGGCGGATCAGGTCGGCGATGGTCGGGTTGGTTCCCGGTGGGGCCGCCGCGATGAGCGCCTCGATCGTGCTTCGGGTGCCCTGGATGTCGGGCGCCAGATCGCCGATCGGGGTGTGATGGTCGAGCCCGCCCAGGTCGACGCCGATCCCGCCGCTGCGGTGGGCGATCAGGCCGTCCACGCTGAGGTACTCGTCGAGTTCGGCGGCCCGCGCCCTGGCCTCGGCCTCGGTCGAGCCGACCACGAAGGACAGCCCCTGGAAGAACTTGATGTCCTCGCGGCGGCGTCCGGCCGCCACCGCCCGGTCCCTGGTGTCCTCGGTCACCACCCTGGCGCCGTTCGGCGATGCGGCGTTGATGAAGACGCCTTCGGCGTGCCGCGCCGCAAAGGTCCGGCCCGCCGTGGAGGTGCCGGCCTGAAAGATCACCGGGGTACGTTGCGGCGACGGGAAACTCAGGTGCGGTCCCTCAACCCGGTAGCGCTTGCCGGCGTGGTGGATCTTGTGCACCTTGTCGGGGTCGGCGTGGATCCCGCGGTCGCGGTCACGCAGCAGGGCACCGTCGTCCCATGAGCCCTCCCACAGCTTGTAGACGACCTCGGTGTACTCCTCGGCCCATTGGTAGCGTTCGTCGTGCTCCTCGCGTTCGGACAGGCCGAAGTTGCGGGCCGAGTTCTGCAGTGCACTCGTGACGACGTTCCAGCCGATCCGGCCCTTGGAGGCGTGGTCGAGGGTGGAGATCTTGCGGGCGAACGAGAACGGGTGGTCCTGCAGCACCGAGCTCGTGATGACCAGGCCGAGGTGTTCGGTCGACAGGGCCAGCGCCGACACGATCGCCGACGGATCGTGGTTGGGGATCTGCAGGCCCTCGCGCAGATAGGTCTCCCAGCCGCCGCGGTAGTCGTCGTACAGCCCGACGACATCGGCGAAGAACACCGAATCGAACTTGCCCCGCTCGAGCAGCTGCACCAGATCCACCCACACGTCGAGCTGGTCGAACTCGACGCTGCGGGTCTGCGGGTTGCGCCACGAGCCGTATGACACGTGGGTTGCGGTGTTCATGGTGAACGCGTTGAGGATCAGGCGCGGGCGGGTCATGATGGCCGACGGTAAGGAGCCGAGCGCACCCCGGCAACGGTTTATCTCACCTGGCGTCAAACACCCGCGTCGAACGGAACCGTGCGGTGCTGGTCGCGTCGATGTGACGCCAGCACCCAGTAGACCGCCATGGCGACCAGAAACGCCACGACCCAGTTGTAGTCGTAGAGCGGCCGCAGGAACGGGATGACGCCGTCGGCGGGGAAGGGACCGGTCTTCGCACCGTCGGGTCCGAGCGCCGAGTACGCTCCACCGACCGCGACGACCGCGCCTACCGCCGTGGCGATCACCGCGCGGACGTTCCACCCGCTGGTGAAGTGGTAGTGGCCGCCGAGGGAGAACAGGTCGGGCACCCGCAGTTCGGTCTTGCGGACCAGCCAATAGTCGGCCACCAGGACACCACCTACCGCGCCCATGACTCCACCGTAGAACCCCAGCCAGACGAACACGTAGGTCTCGGGGCTGGCGAGCAGCTTCCACGGCAGCACCAGAGTGCCGAGCGCCACCGACACCAGCACGCCGCGCCGGAAGGTGATGAGCTTGGGCAGTGCGTTGGCGAAGTCCAGCGCCGGGCTGACGAGGTTGGCCGCCATATTGGTCTGCACGCTGGAGACCACAATGGCCAACGCGCCCACGAAAACTGCTACCGGGCTGCCGAAATGGGACACCAATTCGTCGGGATTCCACAGCTCGGCGGCCGAGACACCGTAATGCTGCGAAGCGAGCGAGGTGGCAAGGATCGCCATGAAAGACACGACCAGCATGGTCGTCGGCAGGCCCCACGCCTGCCCTCGTCGCTGTGCCTGCATGTTCTCGGCGAACCTGGTGAAGTCGGGCATGTTGAGCGACAGGGTCGACCAGAAGGCGATGTTGGCCATCAGGCTGATCGGGAACACCGACACCCAGAAGTGCGCTCCCCAGCCCAGTTTCGAGGGCTGCGACACCACCGGCCCGAGATCGCCGCCGGTCTTGACCAGCAGGGTGATGATCAGGATCAGCACGGCGAACAGGACGATGGGTGCCGCGATCGCCTGGAATCGGCGCAGCGACTCGAACCCCTTGTAGATGATCGCCACCTGGACGATGAGACAGATCAGGTAGCACGCCAGGGTGGTGATCGGCACCGTTCCGATGACGCCGAGGTCGACCGGTGCGGCCTGCGACCAGGACGGCCCGATCGCCGCACCGAGGGCGAGGTTCAGACCGAGCCCGCCGAACCACGTCTGGATGCCGAACCATCCGCACGCGACCAGTCCGCGCATCACCGCGGGCAGGTTCGCGCCGCGCACCCCGTAGGCGGCCCTGGCGAACACCGGGAAGCTGATCCCGTGCTTGGCCCCGGCGTGGCTGTTGAGCAGCATGGGGATCAGCACGATCAGGTTGGCCAGCACGATCGTGAAGAGGGCTTGAATCCAGTTCATTCCCAACGCGATCAGTGATGCCGCCAGCGTCCAGGTGGCGGGGTTCATGGATATCGCCACCCACAACGCCAGATAGCTGCGGCCCTTCCAGGTGCGCATGGCGGGATGGATGGGACGCAGGTCGTCGTTGTAGAGCGACGGCTCAAGGGTGTGCCCGTGCTTGTCCAGGGTGATCGAGGACTCCATCTGTCCGGTTGACCTACCGGGCGGGGATGGCTTCGTAGGAATCGGGGCGACGATCGCGGTAGAACTGCCAGTCGTTGCGCGCCGCCCGCACCTGGGCCAGGTCGAGATCGCGCAGGACGATCTCCTCGGAATCCTGCGATGCCACGTCGCCGACGTAGTTGCCGCGGGGATCCACGAAGTATGAGCTCCCGTAGAAGGTCACCGCGTCATCACCGAATTCCTCGGTCTCGGTGCCGATGCGGTTGTTCGCCGCGACGAAATACTGATTGTTGGCGGCCGCGGCGGGCTGTTCGAGTTCCCAGAGGCGGTTGGACAGTCCGGGTTTGGTGGCCGACGGGTTGAAGACCAATTCGGCGCCGGCGAGGCCGAGTTCGCGCCACCCTTCCGGGAAATGGCGGTCGTAGCAGATGTACACGCCGACCTTGCCGACCGCGGTGTCGAACACCGGATAGCCGAGATTGCCGGGCCTGAAGTAGAACTTCTCCCAGAACCGATCGAGGTTGGGGATGTGGTGCTTCCGGTACTTGCCGAGATAGCTTCCGTCGGAATCGATCACCGCCGCCGTGTTGTAGTAGACGCCCGGCATCTCCTCTTCGTAGACCGGCAGGATCAGGACGATCCTGAGTTCCTTGGCGAGCTCGGCGAACCGGTCGGTGAGGGGACCGGGAACGGTCTGGGCGTAGTCGTAGTACTTCGCGTCCTCCACGATGCCGAAGTAGGGCCCGTGGAAGAGCTCCTGGAAGCAGACGATCTGTGCGCCGTCCGCTGCGGCACGTCGTGCCAGTTCCTCGTGTCTGGCCACCATCGACTCCTCGTCTCCGGTCCATGCCACCTGGGTGATCGCTGCCTTGATCGTGGTCATTGCGTATTACCTATCTCGCTGAATGGTGTTGTCTAGGTGAGGATGACGTCGGCGGGGCGGTTGATCGCGGGGATGACGGCTGTGCCGTAGGAGGCCAGGGTGTGGTCCTGGCCGTCATGTTGGAGGTAGATCGCGAACTGGTCGACACCGAGCTTCTGCAGTTCCTGCAGCTTGGCGATGTGAGCCTGGGCGGGGCCCAGGATGCAGAATCGGTCGATGATCTCGTCGGGCACGAAGTCGGTGTGTGAGCTTCCGGCGCGGCCGTGGTCGTTGTAGTCGTATCCGCTGCGGCCCTTGATGTAGTCGGTGAGTGCCGAGGGCACCGCGCCGCTGCTGCCGTACTTGGCGACGATGTCGGCGACGTGGTTGCCGACCATCCCGCCGAACCACCGGCATTGATCGCGCTGATGATCGAGATCGTCGCCGATATAGGCCGGTGCGCCGAGACACACTTTGATGTCGTCGGGGTTGCGGCCGGCGTCGGCCGCGGCGTTCTTGACCCGCTCGATCATCCACTTGGTGATGTCGGGATCAGCCAGTTGCAGCAGGAATCCGTCGGCGACCTGACCGCACAGGTCGAGAGCCTTCGGACCGTAGGCGCCGACGTAGACGTCCAGGGCGGACTTCGATGCCCAGGGAATCTGCACGGTGGAGCCGTTGACCTCGGTCGGCCGCCCGTTGGCCAGGTCGGAGATGACTTTGACCGCCGATCGCAGGGTGGCCAGACTCGAGGGTTTTCCGGACAACGTGCGCACCGCGCTGTCGCCCCGGCCGATCGAACACACGGTGCGGTTACCGAACATCGAGTTCAACGTCGCGTGGGTCGATGCGGTGACCGTCACGTCGCGGCTGAGTGGGTTGGTCACCATCGGGCCGACGATGACGTTGCGGGTGGCCGCGAGGATCTGGCTGTGGATGACGTAGGGCTCCTGCCACAGCAGGTGCGAGTCGAACGTCCAGACGTAGTCGAACCCTCTGTTCTCCGCGGCGACCGCCAGCTCCACCACGCGCGAGGCGGGTGGATCGGGCTGGAGTACGATGCCGAAATCCATTGGTATGCCCTTCTTTACTAAATGAGGTACTGGCTGAGGCTGCGCTTGAGGTACTGGCCGTGGCCGGCCCGGCCGTGGTAGGCCTCGCCGTCGACGATCACCTGCCCGCGGGACAGGACGGTGTCGACGTGGCCGTCGACCTGGAAGCCCTCCCAGGCGGAATGGTCGATGTTCATGTGATGGGTCTCGGCGCTGATGTGGGTCGTGCCCTTGGGGTCGTAGATGACGATGTCGGCGTCGGCGCCGGGCTGGATCACGCCCTTGCGCCCATAGATTCCGAACATGCGTGCCGGTGTCGTCGAGCAGATCTCGACCCACCGGGGCAGCGAGATCTCACCGAGCACGACGCCCTGGTAGAGCAGGTCCATCCGATGCTCGACCGAGCCGATTCCGTTGGGAATCTTGGAGAAGTCGCCCAGGCCCAACTCCTTTTGCCCCCTCATGCAGAACGGGCAGTGATCGGTGGAGACGACCTGCAGGTCGTTGGTCCGCAGCCCCTGCCACATGTACTGCTGGTGGTGTTCGGCGCGGGACCGCAGCGGCGTCGAACACACCCATTTGGCACCGTCGAAGCCGGGCGCCCCGAGATGCTCCTCGAGGGAGAGGTAGAGGTACTGCGGGCAGGTTTCGGCAAAGACGTTGCGTCCGTTGTCACGTGCGGCGGCGATCTGTTCCACGGCCTGCTTGGCGCTCACGTGCACGATATAGAGCGGGGCACCGGTGATGTCGGCGAGCATGATGGCGCGATGGGTTGCCTCGGCCTCGGCCTGCCATGGCCGGGTCAGGCCGTGGTGGTAGGGCGAGGTGTCGCCGCGCGCGATGGACTGCTGGACCAGCACGTCGATGACGCTGCCGTTCTCGGCGTGCATCATGATCATCGCGCCGTTGTCGCTTGCCTTCTGCATACCGCGCAGGATCTGACCGTCGTCGGACAGGAAGACGCCCTTGTAGGCCATGAAGAACTTGAAGCTGGTCACGCCCTCGGCGACCAGTTCGTCCATCGCGGCCAGCGACGAATCGTCCACGTCGCTGAGGATCTGGTGGAACCCGTAGTCGATGGCGCAGTTGCCGCGGGCCTTCTCCTGCCACCGTTCGTACTGGATCAGGGGGTTCTCCCCGGCCTTCTGGACGACGAAGTCGATGATCGTCGTGGTACCGCCCCAGGCCGCGGCCCTGGTCCCGGTCTCGAAGGTGTCGGATGCGCTGGTGCCGCCGAAGGGCATCTCCATATGGGTGTGGGCGTCCACCCCGCCGGGGATGACGTAGCGGCCGGTGGCGTCGATGGTGCGCTCGACCGCCAGCGGCCCGTCGCCCAACGTCGCGTGGGGCTCCAGCACGCCGACGATCCGCTCGCCGTCGACCAGAACATCGGCGGGGTAGGTGCCGGTGGCGTTGACGATCGTGCCGCCGGTGATCAGGGTTCTGCTCATTGCCAGTTCATTCACTCTCGTTGTACTGCCGATGGAGGACCTTGGCGAGAAGGTTGATAGTGGCGCACTGTGCGCCTCGGCGCGATTCGTGGCTTGTGGTCTGTGGCCGCCGTCACATCAATGTAGGTGACCGGAGAGCACTGAACCAGCCACTCGATGCACCGAAAATGCGCGTCATCTGTGTGCACCTGCACACTGCGGGTGACTACGGTGGCTTTCATGCAAACGGCGTCGGATCCCGGTCAGCGCTCCCACAGCCGCTGGATGGAATTGATCAACAGCGTCACCGACCACCGCGAAGACCTGGTCGACGCGTTCATGGCGCAGGTCGACGACGGGCGCCGGTTCTACGAATCGCGGGTGGAGACCGCCGACCTGCGCGACAGCTCCCGCGCGGCGTTCACGATGCTGCTCAGACAGCTTCGCGGCGCCCCGATCAGCGAGGAGGACCGGCGCATCACCCGTGAGCTCGGGGTGCGGCGTGCCACGCAGGGGGTGGAATCGGAGAAGCTCACCGCCGCTGTACACCGGGACTTCTCGGTGCTGTGGTCAGCGTTCCGGGAGTTGGCCGACGACGACGATGCCGCGGTGCTGGCGGCCCACGCCGAAGACGTATGGCGCGTGGTCGACGTCTTCGCGGGCGCCATCCATGCGGCGTACTTCGACGAGATGATCGCCATTACGCAGGAACGGTCGTCGAGTGTGCAGTCGTTGCTGGCGAAGTTGGTCACCGACGAAAAGCCGTCGGTGACCTTCATTGCCCGCGCGGGCCAGGCGCTGTCCATCCGTGAGGCCGACGGCATCTGGGTGGCCGCGGCCCTAGCCGCCGAGGGGACGCCCTTACAGCAGTTCGCCGAGCGGCTGCGTCGGCGCGGCCGATTGGCCTACACCTATGCGATGGGGCAGTGCATCGTGGCGGTGTGGGTGGCGGGCGCCGCCAATACCGGGCTCGACGGCTGCACCGAGGACCCGGACTATGCCGAACTCCGATCGGTGCGCTGCGGAGTCTCGCCACTGCACCGGGGAGTCTCGCAGTTGCGCGCCGCGGCCCAGCTCGCCTGTGAGATCGCCTTGTCCATGCATCCCGAACACGTCGGGCCCGCGACTGTCGCGGATGTCTGGACACTGGTGGCCGACGCTGCCGTGCGCGCCCGCATGCCGGCACTGGAGGAGTCGATTCGGGGGCCACTGCGCGAATGCCGGCCGGCCGAGCGGAAAGCGCTGCTCGAGACGATCAACGTTTTCGCGGGGAATGGTGACGCGAGTGCCACTGCGGCACAACTGTTCTGTCACCGCAACACGGTGATGAAACGGCTCCGGCGGCTGAAGGAACTCACCGGGCTGGACATGACCGTACCCAAGGACTCGGCCCGGGTGCTGGTGGTGCTTGCCTCGGAGCTGGCGGCGATCTAGCCGGTCAGGTTCCCGCGCAGGGTGGTGGCGGTGTATTCCCGGCGGAACAGCCCGCGCTTCTGCAGGATCGGCACCACATGGTCGACGAACGCCGACAGCCCGTCCGGCAGCCGGTCGATGTTCAGGTTGAACCCGTCGGCGGCCCCCTCGCGGAACCACAGCTCCAGATCGTCGGCGACCGATTCGGGCGAGCCCACCACATAACGGTGCCCGCCGGGATTGCGGGTCAACAGGTCACGCACCGTCAGGCCCTCGGTATGAGATTGCGCAACAAGAGCTTTCGCGAAGGCTGGGCTGACCGCACTGGCCCCGCGCGGAGCATCGAGCACCGCAGTCGGCACCCGCTGGTCCAGGACCAGCAGGTTCGCGTCGGCGCCGATCCGCTGGGCCAGCCGGTCGCGTTCGGTCTCGACGTCCACATAGGAGTCGATTTCGGCCTTTCGTGCCAGTGCCTCGGCCTCGGTGCCCGCCACCACGACGAACAGGCCGGGCAGGATCTTCAGCTCATCGGGGGAGCGCCCGTGCGCCCGGGCGCGACGCTTGGCGTCCCGCGAGAACTCCCTGGCGCTGTCGATGTCGCGCTGGACGGTGAAGATGGCATCGGCCCACCTGCTTGCCATGGCGCGCAGGTCTTCCGAGTCGCCGGCCTGCACGATCACCGGCCGGCCCTGGGGTGTCCGTGGCGCCACGAACGGCCCGGCCACCGAGAAGAACTCGCCGCGATGGTCGATGGCGTGCGCCTTGTCCGTGTCGAGGTAGACACCGGTATGCGGATCGGCCCGCACGGCATCGGGGTCGAAGCTGTCCCACAGTGCGCGCACCACCCGGACCGATTCCTGCGCCTTGCGGTAACGGTCGTGCGGGCCGATCGCGGCGACCTGTGAATAATTCTGCTGTGCCGCAGGATTGAGGCTGGTGACAATGTTCCAGCCGGCCCGACCGCCGCTGATGTGGTCCAGGCTGGAGATCTGGCGCGCGATGGTGAACGGTTCGGAGAACAACGCGTTGACCGTGGCGATGAACCCGATCCGTTCCGTCGCCTGCGAGAGCGCGCTGAACAACACGATCGGATCGAGGGCGCGCCACGGCCGGCGGTACGCCTCACCCTCAAGGGCCAGACTGTCGGCGAGGAACAGCGAATCGAACTGCCCGCGCTCGGCGATCCGCGCGATCTCGCGGAAATGCGAAACATCGGTCGCCGCGACGATGTCGGCCTGCGAGCGCCAGGCCTGATCGTGACGGCCGGTGGCCAGCAGGTTGAGGTTGAGATGCAGGTGGTGCGCCGAGCTCATCGAGCGAGCGCCTCGTGATCGGACCGGGTCGGGAGGCCGGGCGTCCGCGTGCCCAGCCGGTCCCGCAGCTCCGTGGAGCCGGAGTCTCCTTCGGTACGGAAGAGGCCGCGGTCCCGAAGCAGTGGGATGAGGTCCACCGCGATCCGGTCGAAGCTGGATCCGCCGAGCAGGGTGAACCCGTCGGCGGCCCGCTGGTCGATCCACCGGGCGATGGTCGCGGCGGCGGCCTCGGCCGTGCCGACGATCTGGAAATGGCCGAATGACGTCGCGTAGCGCACCAGGAAGTTCCGTAACCGTGCGTATGTCCCGGTGTCCACCCAATCGCGGTAGATCAGGGCCCGGCTGACCCGTCGGCCGGTCTTCTCCAGTTCGTCGCGGTCCGGGAACCGATCGACTGGGATGACGTCATCCCAGTCCAGATCGGACAGATCCAGGCCGGGCACCTCGTAGGTGATCGCCACCTTGGCGCGTTGCAGGTCGAGTTCGGTCAGCTCGGAATTGTAGGCGGCCCAGGCGTCTTCATCGGTGTCGCCGAGGTAGATCCGGATGCCGGGGAGCACCTTGATGTCGTCGGGACGGCGACCCTGCGCGGCGGCCGCGGCCTTGAGCCGGTGGTAGTACGCCTGGCCCGCCTCAATATCGGGGGCGGCGACGAACACCACCTCCGCGGTTTCGGCGGCCAGCGCGATACCGTCGTCGGACGCGCCGGCCTGCGCGATCAGCGGGAACACCTGCGGGCTGGGTGGCAGGTCGAGCGCCTGACGCACCCCGAAGTGTTCCCCGGTCCAATCGATGTCGTGGACCCGGTCGGTGTCGACGTACACCTCCGACAGGCCGTCGGCGACGATGGCGTCGGGCTGCCACGACAACCACAGCGCCTTGGTCACCGTCAGGAATTCGCCGGCGCGCCGGTAGCGGTCGGCAGGGGAGGGGATCTCGGTGTATCCGTAGTTGGTTTCACCGTTGAACGAGGTGACGACGTTCCATCCGGCCCGTCCGTCGGACAACCGGTCCAGCGAGGTGAGTTCGTGGGCCACCGTGTCGGGCTCGCTGAACTGGGTGGACAGCGTCAGCACCAGGCCGATGCGTTCGGTGTGTGCGGCGAGATAGCCGGCCAGCGTGACCGGCTCGAAGGACCGTGGTCCCGAATACCTGATCTGGGTCCGGTTCAGCCCCAGAAAGTCGGTGATGAAGATGGCATCGAAACCGATCCGGTCGAGTTCGCGGGCGAACTCTGCCTTCTCGGTGTGATTCTCATTCGGTGGGGTGTGGGCGCCGCCGGCCTTCCACCGCGGGAATCGATCCGAGAACGCGAACTCCGATGATACGAAGAACACCGCCGGTGTGGCGGTCATGAGGCGAGCGCCAATTTGGCGAGGCGGCGGCCGGGTACGGCGTCGATGAGCGCGCGGGTGTAGGGCGAGGTGGGTGCCGAGAAGACGGTGGCGGTGTCGCCGGTTTCGACGGCCTGACCCGACTTGAGCACGACGACCCGGTGCGATATCTGCCGGACCACCGAAAGGTCGTGCGAGATGAACAGGTAGGTCAGACCGAGATTGCCCTGCAGGTCCAGCAGCAGTCTCAGGATCTGGTCCTGGGTCACGACGTCGAGTGCCGACAGCGGTTCGTCAAGCAGGATGACCTCGGGCTGCACGACCAGCGCCCGGGCGATGGCGACCCGCTGCCGCTCGCCGCCGGACAGTTCGTAGGTGCGGCGGGCCAGCTTGTCCTGCGTGAGGTTGACGTTGTCGAGCGCCTCATCGAGGCGCCGGCGCCGGGTCTCGCGGTCGCCCAGATCGTAGGACTGCAGCGGTCTTTCGAGGATCTGGCGCACCGTCCAGCGCGGGTCGAGCGCGGAATCCGGATTCTGGTAGACGAACTGGATATCCTTCCAGTGCGCGCGGCGGGCCCGGTGATCCAGCCGGGTGACGTCACGGCCCAGCACCTCGATCGACCCGCGGGTCGGTTTGGTCAGGCCGATGATCATCTTGGCGGTCGTCGACTTGCCGGATCCGGACTCGCCGACCAGGGCCAGCGTTTCGCCGCGCCGAACCACCAGGCTCACGTCGTCGACGGCGGCGTGTGTGGCGCGCCGATTGATCCGGAATTCCTTGGAGGCGTGGGTGACCCGGATGACCTCGTCGGCTTCCTCGGAGCGAGCGGACGGGCGGGTGATGGTAGCGACGCGGCGCAGCAGGCTCGCGGTGTAGTCCGCTTTCGGCTCGCTGACGATCGTCTCGACCGCGGCGTCTTCCACGATCGCGCCGTCGCGCATGACCACCACCCGCGAGGCGTGGTCGGTGGCCACGCCGATGTCGTGGGTGACGAACAGCACCGTGGTGCCGTGCTCGGCCACCAGGCGGTCGAAGACGCGGAGTACCTGGCTCTGCACGGTGACGTCCAGGGCCGAGGTCGGCTCGTCGGCGACGAGCAGATCGGGGTTGAGCCCGAAGGCGATCGCGATCAGCACCCGTTGGCGCATCCCGCCGGACAGTTCACCCGGATACTGGCCCAGCCTGCGCTCCGGATCGTCGATCTCGACCTGCTCGAGCAGCTCGACGCATCGTCGTCTGCGTTCCCGTCGGTTCAGTTTCTCACCCTTGAGGTCGAAGATCTCGGCGATCTGGGATCCGATGGTGCGCACCGGGTTGAGTGATGCACCCGGATCCTGCGGAACCAGCCCGACGGTGGTTCCCCTGATGCGGCTCCATTCCCGTTCGGTCAGGCCCAGTGTGCTCGTGCCCTGCAGTTCGAGCGATCTGGCGGTCACCGTCGCCGTCGCGGGTAGCAGGCCGATCACGGTGTTGGCCAACGTGGTCTTTCCCGAGCCGGATTCGCCGACCACGGCGACGAACTCGCCCGGCGACAGGCTCAGGTTCACCCGGTCGAGCGCGATCTTGGGTTCGGCCTCCGGACCGTCGCCGGGGTAGGTCACCGTGAGCTCAGACAGTTCGAGCAGCGACATGTCAGATTCTCCAGGTCAGATGTTGTTGGATTTCAGGACGCGTCTGCTCACGACGCCGAGGGCGACGATCACCACGAGAATCACCCCGCCGGGCAGGCTGGTGAGCCACCACGCGGTCGCGAGATAGCTGCGGCCCTCGGCCACCAGCAGTCCCCATTCCGGGGTCGGTGGCGGTGCGCTGTAACCCAGATAGCCGAGCGCGGAGATCGCCAGGATCGCCGCGCTCAGGTCGATCACGGCCAGCGCCACGACCGCACCGATCGCATTGGGCACGATGTGGCGGCGGATCACCGACCACCGGCTTTCGCCGGACAGGAAGGCGGCTTCGACGTAGTCGAGTGCGCGCACCCGCATCACCTCGGCCCGGAAGACCCTGGCGAAGATGGCGATCGACCCGATCCCGACACCGATGCCCACCGACAGCGGTCCCGGGCCGTAGGCCGTGACGATCCACACCGACACCAGGAAGCCGGGCAGGGCCAACAGCACGTCGCTGAACCGCATGCCGACCGCATCGGCGAACGGTCCGGACACTCCGGCAACAATGCCGACGATGCTGCCGATCACCAGGCCGACCGCGACGGCCAGCCCCGCGGTCAGCATGGTGTGCGAGGTGCCGTAGATGACCCGGGTCAGCACGTCGCGACCGAGATGGTCGGTGCCGAACCAATGGGCCCAGCTGGGTGGCTGAAACCTGGCGACAGGTTCACCGTTGAGTGGGTCCTGGTCGGTGAACAGTCCAGGGGCCAGTGCCCAGGCCGCGACGAGAACCAGCACGGCGGACGAGATCCGAACGGTCCACGGTGCCGCCTTGACGGCCGAGATGACCGGGGACGCAACGGTGGTGGTCAACTGAACCTCCCCAACCGGGTGTTGAAACCCTGTCGCTGAAGTTTGGTGACCCGCGGGTCGAGGATCGGATAGATCAGATCCACCAGCAGGTTCACCCCGACGATCACGACCGTGGTGAGCAGTACCAGACCCTGGATCAGCGAGATGTCCTGGTTGGACACGGCCTGCAGCAACACCGTGCCAAGGCCGGAACGGGAGAACACCGTCTCGGTGACCACTGACCCGCCCAGCAGAGCACCGATGGTGGTCGCGGTGACCGTCAGCGCCGGGCCCACCGCATTCTTGAGCACATGCCTGCGGATCACCCAGGCCGGGCTACCACCTTTGGCGCGTGCGGTATTGACATGCGGAAGGGCGAGGGTGGCCTCGGCGTTCTTGAGCAACACCTGCGCGATCGGTGCGGAGATCGGCACCGACAGCACCAGCGCCGGGACCAGCAGGGAGGCCACCGATCCGTCCGGGAACAACGAGAACAGTCCGAGCTGAACCGAGAAGATCTGCAGAATCACCAGCCCCAACCAGAATGTCGGGACCGCGCTGAACAACGGAGGGATGCTGCGCACAAATGTCCGCAGCCAGCCGAACTTCGTGGTCGCCGACAGCAACAGGATGCTCAGCGCGAAGGCGATCGCCAGCGCGGTCGCGGTCGCGGCCAGTTTGAGCGTTTCGCCGATGACGCCACCGATCCGCTCGGTGACCGCCTGCCCGCTCGACAAGGAGAAACCGAACTGCCCGTGCAACAACTGGTTGAGCTGGGCGAAGTACTGTACGTACACGGGCCGGTCGTAGCCGTAGAACTCCTTGACCTGGTTGATCACATCGGCATTGAATTGCCCGTCTCCCTTCGCCACGAAGATCGACACCGGGTCCGTGGGAAGCATGGTCACCCCGATGAAGATCGCGGTGTAGGCGACCACAAGGACGAACAACGATTGCGCGACCCGGGCCGCCGCGTAGCGAACCATCAGTTCTTCCAGGCACTCTGCAACAGTGGCTCGGTGTAGGCGCCGAACTGGACGTGCACATTCGGTGCGGCCGCGTGCACCTGCACCTCGTCCCACAGGATCAAAGCCAGCTGGTCGTCGACGATCTTCTTCTGTTCGCGGGCTACCGCATCCTTGAGCGCCGCCGGGTCGGTGGCCTTCAGTTCTTCGTCGCCGAGGGCGATCAGGTCGTCGTCGCGGGTGAAGGTCATCCTGCCGTTGTCCGCACCGAACAGTTGGCCCAGCCCGGCGTTGTAGTAGGTCCGGGTGCCCAGCAACGGGATCCGTGGATCGGTATTGGCCTGGTTGAACGCGGTGTTGTCGCCGGCGCGATTCTGCAGCGCGATACCCAGATCCCGCCAAGACGATTCGATGAACTCGAACGCCGGCCGGAACACCACGCTCTGGTTGGACGCCGTCACGGTGATATCGAGTTTCTTGCCGTCCTTCTCCCGGATACCGTCGCTTCCGGGTTTCCACCCGGCCTCGTCGAGCAGTGCGGCCGCTTTGCCCGGGTCGTAGCCGATATCGGCGCTCACATCGGTGAACAGCGGGTCGTCGTGGTTGAGCACCGATTGACTGGGCCGGTAGCTGGGCGACAGCACGGCCTGCACCAGTGCGTCGCGGTCGATACCCAGCTGCAGGGCGCGGCGGACCCGCACGTCGTTCACGGTGTCGTTGCCGATTCGAACACCGGTCAGATTCACCGTCAGTGTCGGTGCAGGCACCGGGATGACCTGCAGGCCCGCACCCGACAGCCCGGCCTCGTCGGTGGGCTGGATGCCCCGCGCGACATCGACCTGATGGGACTGGATCGCACCGGCGCGCAGTCCGGGCTCGCCGATCACCCGGAACACCAGTTTGTCCAGATACGCCGCGCCCTGATTGGGCGAGTCCTGGGGCGGCCAGGCGTAGTCCGCCCGTTTGGTGAGCGTCACCTCCTGATCGGGAACCTGCGATTCATAGACGAAAGCCCCTGAGCCGACGATGTTCTCGATCTTCGCCTGGCCGTCGTAGTCGAGTGCCAGGGTCTTCAGGCCGCGGATACCGGCCCGGCTGTTGGCCAACACCTTGTACAGGTAGGCATTGGGCTGCTTGAGGAACACCGTGACGGTGTTGCCGTTGACCGCCGTGTGGTCATAACCGATGAAATCGGTGAACGGCGGCACCTTCTTGGCCTTGTCGCCGTTGGCGAGTTGGTCCAGATTCGCCTTCACCACCTCACCCGTCAGCGGAGTGCCGTCACTGAAGGTGACGTCGTCGCGCAGCGTGAAGGTGTATTGGGTGGCGTCGGCGTTGCGGGAGAAATCCTTCGCGAGCCAGCCCGACACTTCGCCGGTCTTGGGGTCCAGGCTCACCAGCCGGTCGACCAGTTGGAGGCTCAGGTTGGCGGTGGTGTAGTTGGTGCTCAGCGCATCGGTGACGAACTGCACGTCGGAGAAGGTGAGGGTGCCGCCCGGCTGTGGTTCCCCGGTCGGGCCCGAACTCGCCGATTGCTGCTGCCCGGAGCAGCCGGCCAGCACGGTCATCGCGACGGCACTGGCGATCAGTTTGTACATTCGGCGCATCGGCGTCCTTCACCTCGTTACGTATGGGTTCGAGCGGCCCGCAGGGGTTTTCACCCGCGCACCAACGGCGCCGGGACCGTCCGAACGTAGGCGAAAGGTTAGGTCGGCGACCGTCCGGTAACAACGGTTTATTTTGCAGTGCGCAAAACTATCCTGCTTGCCGGGAAGCGGTGCTGGTACTGGCGTCCCCGGAGGCCTGCGATGCCTTCCGCGGATCGCGCAGACCGAGCCGTTCCCGGATCGTCGAGCCGTCGTATTCGGTGGGGAATGCGCCCGAGGCCTGCAGCAGCGGGATGACGTCGCGATTGAACTCGGCGATGCCATCGGGCAGCACCGGGATGTGGATGTTGAAACCGTCGACGGCGCCATCGCCCCACCACTGCAGGATGGAATCGGCGACATCCTGCGGTGTGCCGATGGCCAGGCGGTGTCCGCCCTCGACGCGGCGGACCAGCTGCCGGGGTGTGATCTCCTCAGCCGAAGCCAGTTCGGCGAAGGACCGTACGAACCCGACGGGCCGCGACTGGTCCTCTGTGTAGTCGAACAGCTTCGGGTCAAGCGGTTTGTCCGGGTCGAGCCGCTCGGTGATGTCGAACAGTGCGGCCCGCTTGAAGAAATCGGCGATCAGCCCGTCCTCGCCGTTGAACCCGTGCAGTGCCTCGTGTTTGCGGTAGGCCTCCTCGCGGGTGGCGCCGACGATGGCCGTCAGGCCGGGCATGAGCCGGATCGCTTCGGGATCGCGGCCGTGGAAGGCGGCCCGTTCCCGAAGTTGCTCCTGGTAATCGAAAGCCGCCTGCTTGTGCAGCAGTGACGCGTACACGATGTCGGCGTGTTTGGCGGCCAGGTCGACACCGGCCTGCGACGCGCCTGCCTGCGCGATCACCGGGTGCCCCTGCGGTCCGATGGGGACATTCAGTGGCCCCGCGACGTCGAAGAATTCGCCGTGGTGGTCGATGGGCCGTGCGGTCGTCGAGTCCCATACGGTGTCGGTCGGCGCGGTGTCGGACGGGGTGTCCCAGCTGAGCCAGAGTTCTTTGACCACGTCGAGGAACTCATCGGCGCGGCGGTATCTTTCGGCCCGCGGCGGCAGCGGGGCGGCCGAGAAGTTGGCCGCGATGTCCGGGTTGAAGCTGGACACCACGTTCCAGATCACCCGTCCACCGGAGATGTGGTCGAGTGTGGCCAGCCTGCGCGCAAGGTTGTACGGGGAGTTATAGGAGGACGACGCGGTGAGCAGGAACCCGATATCGGGCACCGATGCGGCGATGGCGGAGAACAGCACCGTCGGGTCGAAGCTGTGCAGCGGTCGAGAGGTGTTGTCCCGTTGCAGTGCGGGGTGATCGGAGACGAACACGATGTCGAACACCCCGTCGTGCGCGAGCTGCGCCGAGCGCAGGTAGTGGTCCCAATCGCTGAACCGGTTCCATTTGGTTCCCGGCCAGGCCCAGGACCGGGCCGCCGAGCCGGTGCTGTTGACCGCGACGCTGAGGAACAACCGCCGCCGGGTCATCGGACGCCTTCGCCCGACAGCGCGGTCAACTGGTCGCGCAGGCGCTTACCCGGTGTGGCGTCGAGCAGTGCACGGGTGTAGTCCTGGCCCGGTGTGGCGAAGATCTGGGCCGTCGGCCCGGTCTCGACCACCCGACCGTGGCGCATCACCGCGACGTCATCGGAGATGGAGTGAACCAGGTCGAGGTCATGCGAGATGAACAGGTAGGTCCAGGTAGGTCAGCTCGAGTTCGCGTTGCACCTCGGTGAGAAGGTCGAGAATGCGGGTCTGCGTCACGACATCCAACGCCGACAACGCTTCATCGAGCACCACGATCGGTGACCGTGGTGCCAGTGCCCGCGCGATCGCGACCCGCTGCAGTTGCCCACCGGACAGCTCGCGCGGTTTGCGGGTGGCGAAGACGCCGGGCAGGCCGACCTGGTCGAGGAGTTCGGCGACACGACGGCGACGGTCGGCGCGATCGCCGAGCCCGAACGATCGCAGAGGTTCGTCCACGATCTGTTCGACCGTGAGTCGCGGGTCCAGGGCGACCTGTGGATTCTGTTGTACCAGTTGGATTTCCCGCCACACCTCGCGCCGTGCCCGCCCGGTCAGGCCGCTGACCTGCCTGCCGTGTACAGACACCGCACCCGCGTCGGGCCGGACCAGGCCCAGGATCAGCCGCGCGGTGGTCGACTTGCCCGACCCGGACTCGCCCACCAGCGCGAAGGTGCTGTTGGGCGCGAGGGCGAACGTGACATCGTCGACGGCCTTGAACTGTCCGCTCGGGCCGTGGGTGAAGTTTTTGGTCAGTCCGGTGACCTCGACGACGGCGGGACCGCTCGGCGGGGCGGGCCTCGGGCCGTCACGCTGGGTCAGTCCGAAGGCGCTGCTGATCAGATGGCGGGTGTAGTCGTGCTGGGGTGACAACACCAGATCGTCGACGGGTCCGCTGTCGAGCACCTCTCCGGCGCGCATCACGACCGCGCGATCGGCGTGATCGGAGGCCACCGCCAGATTGTGGGTCACGAAAAGTACGGCGACCCCGGTTTGTTCGGTGAGCCGGTCAATGACCTCGAGCACCTGCTTCTGCACCGTGACGTCCAGCGCAGAGGTGGGCTCGTCGGCGATCAGCAGCACTGGACGCAACCCGAACGCGATGGCGATGAGCACCCGTTGTCTCATGCCGCCGGACAGCTCGTGTGGATACTGTCGCAGCCGCTGATCGGGGTGATCGACACCGACCAGCTCCAGCAGCTCGACCGCCTTGGCGCGTAATTCGGCGCGGGACAGTTTCTTCCCGTCGCGATGCAGCCGGAACACCTCGGTCAGTTGGCGACCGATGGGCGCGACGGGATCCAGCGATGTCGCGGGATCCTGCGGGACCAGCGCGATGGTCCTGCCGCGCAACCTGACCAGCTCACGCTCGTTCAATGCGGAGAGCTCGCGACCACCCACCCGGATCGAGCCGCTCTCGATCCGGGCGGTCGCGGGCAGCAACCCGATCGCGGCCCGGCTCAATGTCGATTTCCCCGAACCGGATTCACCGATCACCGCGACCACTTCGCCGGGCCGGATGGTGAGGTCGGCGCCGCGCACGGCGGGCTGGGCCGATCCGCGGTAGGAGATGGTGAGGTTCGCTATCTCCAGTACCGGTTCGTTGTCGTGGTCGGCGGCCTGCTGTTCTGCGGCGGGAAGTGTGGTGGTCATGGAGGGCCTCCGTATCAGATCCTGAAGCGACGCTGCAGCAGTCGGCCGGTCTGGGCAACCGCGAGAACAGCGACGAGGACGACGAAACCGGGCAGGGTGGTCAGCCACCATGCGTTGGCGAGGTAGTCGCGCCCCTCGGACAGCAGGGTGCCCCATTCCGGTGTCGGCGGTGGCTCGCCGTAGCCGAGGAATCCCAGACCGGCGATGTTGAGGATGGTCGACCCCAATTCGGTGGGGATGAGCGCCACGATCGCCCCTGCCGAGTTCGGCAGCACATGCCGGAACAGCACCGCCGATGGTCGCGCCCCGGAAATGCGTGCCGCGTCGACATATTCGAGCGTGACGACGCGCAATGCCTCGCCCCTGGCCACCCTGGCGAACGGCGCGACGGCGGCGATGCCGACACCGATCGCGACGTGCGTGGTGCCGGGGCCGAACGCGGCGACCACGCACAGCGCCAGCAGGAAGCCGGGTAGCGCGAGCAGCACGTCGACCAGCCGCATCACCACCGCGTCGACCGCCCCGCGTAACACGCCGGCGGTGACCCCGAGGACGGTGCCGAGGATCAGGCCGATCGAGGTCCCGATGACCGCGCCGTAGACGGTATTGCGGGTGCCGTGCACGACCCGGGTGAAGGTGTCGCGCCCGGCCCGGTCGGTGCCGAACCAGTGCTCGAAGCTCGGGGGGAGGAACTTCTGGGCGCTGTCACCGATGAGCGGGTCCTGGCTGGTGAACCAACCGGGCACAAATGTCCACAACACCACAGTGATCAGCACGAGCAGTGCGATGATTGTGGCAATGCCGCTGGGGCCGAGCCGAATTCGGAGGCGCTGCTCCGGTGGCCGGGTGACCGGCGGGAGGGTCGTCGTCACGCCCGCCCCCCGGTGGTGGTCAGCAGGATTCGCCGGTCAAGGGCGGGGTAGAGCAGGTCGATGATCAGATTCACCACGACGTACACCCCCGCGATGATCAGGATGAAGCCCTGGACCAGCGAGACGTCCTGCGAGGACACCGCGGTCTGCAGCACCCGGCCGATTCCCGCCCGCGCGAACACGGTCTCGGTCACCACCGTTCCGCCGACCAGCGTGCCCAGTACGGTGCCTGCCACCGTCAGACCGGGCCCCGCCGCATTGCGGGTCACATGCCGCCAGAACACCCAGTGCCTGCCCGCACCTTTCGCGCGGACGACGTCGATGAAATCGCTGGCCAGCACGGTCTCGACACTCTTGAGCAGAACCTGGGCCAGCGCCGCCGACAGCGGCAGGCCCAGCACCAGGGACGGCACCAGGATCGACAGGAAGGTGCCGTCGGGAAAGGCCGAGATCCAGCCCAACCGAAACGACAGCACGTTCAGCACGACGATCCCGACCCAGAAAACCGGCGCGGCGGCGAACAGCGGGGGCAGCAGCACCACCGAGGACCGCAGCCAGCGCCAACGTCCGAGCGAGGCCGTCGCGACGATGGTGCCCGCGATGATCAGGGCCACGATGAACGCGGTAAGGGCGAGCCGCAGGGTCGGCAGTGCTGCCTCGCCGATCGCCTGCGAGACGGTCTGTCCGGTGCTCATCGAATAGCCGAGCCCGCCACGCACGACGTGACCGAGTTCGATGAAATACCGCGCGATGACCCCGTGGTCGTAGCCGTAATACAGCTTCATCTGTTCGACGGTCTGCGGGTCGATCACCCCGCTGTCGTCGATGGCGAACATGGCGATCGGATTCGACGGCAGCAGCGTGATCGCGATGAACGTCAGGGTGTAGGCCAGCCACAGCACGACGACGGCCTGAACGAGGCGCCCGCCGATATAGTGATTCACGGCTTTTTCCAGGCGTTGTAGAAGTCCGGGTAGGTCTGGGTCTGGAATGTCACGTGAACGTCGGGGGAGGCGCCGAACGTCTGCGCCTCCTCGAAGTAGGCGATCACGTAGGAGCCCTTGATCAGGGCCTTTTGTTGTTCTGCCTGAACGGCTTTGAACTCGGTGTCGTCTTTGGCTTCGAGTTCGCGGGTGTAGAGCGCGGTCAGCTCCGGCGGCGAGCCGAGCAGCGCGGTGTTGCCCTCGCCGCCGAAACTCTGGCCAAGGGAGATGATCGAGGTCCTACTCACCACGATGGGGACGGTGACGTCGGTGTTCGCGGCGTTGGCGAACGACGGGTCGTTGCGGACGTCGAGGACGATGCCGAGTTCCTTGCGCCACTGCTGTGCGATGTATTCCCACGCGGGCCCGAGCGCCACCTGCTGGGCGCTCTGTGGCACGGTCAGATGCAGCTGCTTGCCGCCCTTGGCCCGGATGCCGTCGGATCCCTGCTGCCAGCCGGCCTGTCCCAGCAGTTCCCGCGCCTTGTCCGGGTTGTAGGCGAACTCGCCCGCGAGATCGACGACATTGGGGTTGTTCACGTTGAGGATCGAGACCGGAGTCGGGTAACTGGGCGTCAGCGCATCACGGGTCAGCCCGTCACGATCGATGCCGAGCACCAGCGCCCGGCGCACCAGCGGGTCTTTGGTGAACTCGTTGTTCACCCGTAGCCCCGCGTAGTTCGCCGTGCCGAGCGGTGGACGATACAGCAGCAACTGGTAGCCGGCCGCCTGGATGGCCGCTTCATCCGACGGTTGGATACCGCGGGCGACGTCGACCTGGCGAGAGGTCAAAGCGCCGGTGCGCAAGCCGCTTTCGGGCAGTACCTTCCAGACGATCTCGTCGAGATAGGCCTCACCCTGGTTCGGTGAGCTGGCCGGCGCCCACCGGTATCCCTGACGACGGGTCAGCACCGCGGACTGATTGGGCACCTGCGATGTGAAGACGAACGGCCCGGCGCCGACATGATTCTCGGGGCGGGCGGCCTCTTCGAGCTCCAGGCCGATCGTCTTCGCGCCGAGAATCGGTGAGTTCAGCCGGGTGGTGTCGATGAGGAACTGCTGGTTGGGCTTGGAGAGCACGACCGTGACGGTGTCGCCGTCCACCTCGACGTGGTCGTACCCGCGCGAGATGTTCGGGTGCACCGAAATCCGCAACTTCTCGTTGCCGCGGCCGTAGAGCTCGTAGTTCTGCGCGACGATCTCCGGCGTCAGCTGGGTGCCGTCACTGAACGTGATGCCCTTGCGGATCTTGAAGCTGAACCGGGTGTTCTCGTCGTTCTTGGTCCAGGATTCGGCGACCCACGGTTGCAGCTGCTTCTTGTACGGATCGAAATAGAGCAGGAACACGTTCGTCGGGAAGGTGAGATTGCCCGCGCTGTAGGTGCTCAGTTTCTGGGCCTGCCAACTGGTGACCGCCTCGGTGTCGGAGAATGTCAGCGTTCCACCGCGAACCGGATCGCCGGTCGGTCCGGTGGGGGTCGCACCCGGGTTGTTGGCGCCGGGCCCGCCGCACGCCACCAACAGGCCCGAACCGAGTGCGGCGGCGCTGAGACCGAAGAATCTTCTGCGGTCGAGGAGGTATGTCATCGGATCGGTTGTCCTAGTCTGTGCGGCTGTCGGGTGAGTGCGTCAAAGACGACAAAGACAGCGGGCACGACAACATGGACCGGTCACGGAAAGAGCCTCTCCCCAGGCCGAATCGGAAACAACGCACTCTGACTACGCGAATGCTTGACCGCAGCTTAAGAGTGGGGACTCGCACCGATTAAGCAATGCTGAAGGGTTCCGGTAGCGCGGAGGCCTTGTTCGGCGCCGTGGCCGCGGCCAGCCTTAGCCGAGCGTTTCGACTCCGTCGAATCCGGTGCGCCGACCGAAAGGGCTTACCCATGTCATCCCAGCTGGTCCTGAACTCGGTGATCCGGGCCATCGGATTCACCCAGGGTGGGTGGCGCCATCCCGAGGCCACCCCGCACCGCGCCCTGGATCTCGACTACTACCAGGAGTACGCCCGCATTTCCGAACGCGGGTTGTTCGACGGCCTGTTCGTCGCGAACACGCCCGCTGCCAGGAGCAACGACTGGACGACGTTGTTCTCCCCGCTCGAACCCGTCGCCCTGCTGTCGGCGTTGGCGGCGACCACCACCCACATCGGGCTGATCCCGACGCTGTCGTCGAGTTTCAACGAGCCGTTCAACGTGGCGCGTCAGATCGCCACATTGGATCACCTCAGCGGCGGCCGGGCCGGTGTCAACATCGTGACCTCCGGGTCGTTGGATGCCGCCCGCAATTTCGGGTACGACGAGCTACCCGGTCATGACGACAGGTATGACCGGGCGCACGAGTTTCTCGATGTGCTGTATCAGCTGTGGGACAGCTGGGATACCGACTCGCTGATCGTTGACAAGGCCGCTGGGGTGCAGTCGAAGCCGGGCAGCATCCGCCCGATCGGCCATCGCGGCAAGCATTTCGCCGTGCACGGGGCACTCGATGTTCCGCGTTCCCCGCAGGACCGCCCCCTGGTGTTCCAGTCCGGTTCGTCGGCGCCGGGCCGCCGGTTGGCCGCGGCCTACGCCGACGCCGTCTACACCGCCCAGCGCACGATCGAAGAGTCCCGGGCCTTCCGCGAGGATCTGCACCGGACCCAGCAGCAGTTGGGGCGGACCGGGCCGCTGGTGAAGGTGCTACCCGGGTTGATCCCGGTCGTGGCGAGTACCGATGCCGAGGCGCACGAACTGCACGACGAGATCAGCGCATTGAACCCGCCGGAGCGTTCGATCGGGATCCTCGAAGAGCGGCTCAAGGTCGATCTGACCGGTGTCGCCCTCGATGAGCCGTTCCCGGTGCGGCGGCTCCCTGCGGTGGACAGCCTGGCGGGGGAGCGCAGCTTCCACGAGATCGTCCGCAGCCACGCCGATGCCGGGGGAACACTGCGCGACATCCTGAGGATCACCGACTCGGGCAATGGGCATCTGCGCTTCGTCGGGTCGGCCGAGCATGTCGCCGATGACATCGAGAAGTGGTTCACCGCAGGTGCGGTCGACGGATTCAACATCAACCCGGCGATCACGCCCACCGGCCTGACCGACTTCGTCGACCAGGTCATCCCACGGCTGCAGGCCAAGGGCATCTACAAGCGCGAGTACAGCGCCGCGGGAGCGCGGGCCGCATTCGGGTAGTCCGGCGTGGTCTCACGGCTTGAGCTGGGAACCCGACCGGAACAACCAGGCCAGCCATCCGCTCAGCGTCAACGCGGCCGCGCCGACGACGAGCAGCGCCACCGGTGCCGAGATATCGGCCGCACCGAGCATGCCGTGCCGCATCGCCTGAACTCCGTAGAAGACCGGGTTCAGGTGGTTGAGTGCCCGCCACCCCGGCGACAGGTCGTGCACCGAATAGAACACACCGCCGAGGAAGCACAGCGGTTGCACGACGAGCACCTGGATCGCGGCGGTGTGCTCCTGGGTCTTGGCGTACATGGCCGCGATCATGCCCGCCTGGGCGGCGAGCAACAGCACCGCCGCGCTCGCCGCGACGAAGTAGCCGGGCCGGGCGATGTGGGAGCCGGTGAGCGGGATCGCCACGGCGAGAATGCCTGCCGAGATGAGGATTCCGCGCACCACCGACCCGAGAACGAGCGCCAGGTTGATCTCCCACCACCGCAATGAGCTGGCCAGCACCGCATTGATGAAACGGTCCTTGCGTGCTTCGAACAGTGATGCGTTGCCCTGGATGTAACCGGCGGTGACCACTGACAGTACGAGCAGACCGGGCAGGATGAACTGGTCGTAGGGCAGCCCGTGTATCCCGTCGATCCGGCTGCCGATGGCCAGTCCGAAAACGACGAGGAACAACAGCGACGCCAGCATCTGCCCGAGGACGGTGAAGTGCCAGTTCTTCAGGTACCGCACGATTTCGCGCTGCAGCAGCCACGTGAAGGCCGGACGTTGCGCACGGTACGGCCGGTCATAGGACGTCAGCGGTGCCGAGGCCAGCCAGTTTTCAGTCATTGGCGGCCTCGGTCAGTGTGGCGGCCATCGCCCGGTTGTAGACCTCCGCGAGATCGGTTGCGCCGAACTCGGCGCGCAGCGCCGCGGCATTGTTGCGGGAGATCAGCCGGCCCGCCTTGATCAGGGCGACCTCGTCGCACAGCGCCTCAGCCTCCTCCAGATAGTGCGTTGTGAGCAATATGGTGTGGCCCATCCGGTGCAGATCCCGCATGTAACCCCACAGGTCGGATCGCAGCTCAACGTCGACGCCCGCGGTCGGCTCGTCCAGGATCAGCAGCCGCGGGCGGTGGATCAGGGCCCGCGCGACCAGCAGTCGGCGCTGCATGCCGCCGGAGAGTGCATGGGGATGTTGCTTGGCCTTGTCTGCCAGGCCGAGCAGTTCGAGCAGGTCGTAGGCACGCCGGGCGGCTTCGCGACGGGCCACACCGTGATAACCGGCGTGGTAGATCAGAATCTCGGCGTTGGTCAGGAAGCGATCGAGGTTCACGTCCTGCTCGGCGAGGCCGATCAGCGCCCGCGCGGTACGGGAGTCGTTGGGATGCCCGAAGACCCTGATCTCACCCGCCGTCGGGCGCAGCAGATTGCATGTCGCCGAGATCAGCGTCGATTTGCCGGCACCGTTGGGGCCGAGCAACCCGAAGAACGCACCGTCGGGGATGTCCAGATCCAGGTCGTGCAGGGCCGTGAAGCCCGAACCGTACGTCTTACGCAAGTGCCGGACTTCCAGGGCAGGGGGCGCCACCGCTGTTCACCTCCAGTGGGTCAAGGACAGTGCGCCCAATAGCCGCCGTCGATCACGGGTTTATTCCCGAAAAGTTGAAACCGCCATGAGCAAAACACCTGCCCGGTAGCGGCGACGAATAGTTAAGCCAGAACGTGCCATTCCTGTAGCGCAAGCCGCTTGATCGGCCGCCCCGCCGGCCCCAGACTCGGTGCCGACGCACCCGCCCCAGTAAGGATCGCCGATGACCTCAGTTGCGACAGCCACGATCAGCGCCGATGAGCTGCACGAGTTATTCGGTGCGGGAAGCGAATACGCGCTGGTCGATGTTCGGGAACCCGGTGTGACGGCGGCGCAGGGCTCGATCCTGCTCGCGGTGTCGATTCCGCTCAGTGTCCTGGAGTTGCGGGTGCGGACCCGGATCCCCAGGTTGTCCACACCCGTCATCGTCTACGACGGCGGCGATGACGATCGGGGTGACGGCAGCCACCTCGCCGCCCGTGCGGCCGCCCGACTGACGGCACTGGGCTACACCGATGTCCGGGTGCTGGCCGGCGGTCTGCGGGCCTGGTCGGAGGCCGGGCACAAGGTGCAGACCGGCGGGGACCACGTCATCGGCCAGGCGTTCGGTGAGTGGATCGAGCACATCTACCAGACCCCGCACATCAGCGTGCCCGAGTATCTGAAGCGTATCGAGGCGGGGGAGGATATCGTCCTGCTCGACAGTCGTCCGATCGGCGAGTTCGAGAACCACAGCCTGCCCGGTGGCACCTCCATTCCCGGTGCCGAATTGGTGTACCGCGCAGGCGAGGTGGTGAAATCGCCGGACGCGCTGGTCGTGGTGAACTGCGCCGGGCGCACCCGCAGCATTCTCGGCGCACAGGTGCTGATCAACGCCGGACTGCCCAACCGGGTGGTCGCGCTTGAGGGCGGCACCCAGTCCTGGGTGCTGGAGGGGCACGATCTCGAGCACGGCAAGTCCGTTGCCGCGCCCGCCCCGAGCGGTGAGAGCTTCCGATCGGCGCAGCACGCCGCCGCCCGCTTCACCGACCGGTTCGCGATCACCCACATCGACACAGCCACACTGGAGCAGTTCCGCACCGAAGCAGACACCCGCTCGCTCTACCTGCTCGATGTCCGCACCCCGGGGGAGTACGAGGCGGGCCACCTCCCCGGGTCACGCTCGGCGCCCAGTTGGGATGTCGCGCCGTGGACGTTCCGCCATGTCGGCACCCACAATGCGCGCATCGTGCTCGTCGACGACGACACCGTTCGCGCAACCGTCGCCGCGTCGTGGATCACCCAGATCGGCTGGGGCGAGGTTTTCGTTCTGGACCACGCGCTCGACGGTGTTGAACTCGAAACGGGAACCGCACCACAAGCATTCGCTGTCCCCGACGAAGGCTACACGTTGATCGACGCCGACGGCCTGAACGAGGCATTCCATGACGTCGTCGTGCTCGACCTGGCGCCGAGCCCGGCCTACCGAACCGGACACATTCCGGGTGCGAGCTTCGCCATCCGGTCCCGGCTGGCCGAGTCCGTCGCGGAGATCCCCGGCGCCGGCCCCATTGTCCTGACCTCCGAGGACGGCGTCCTGGCCCGGTTCGCGGCCGGCGAACTGTCCGGAGCCACCGACCGGCCGGTGCGGGTCCTGCAGGGGGGCACGACGGCCTGGGAGGCCGCGGGTTATGCGCTGGAGTCCGGTGTCGAGAACTGGCTGCACGACGCCGACGACGTTGTGCCGTCCGGTTGGCGTGAGACGGATCCGGAGCGGCGCAAGGCCGGATTCCGTCGTTACCTGTCTTGGGAGCTCGGGCTGGTCGCCGAGTTGGAGCAGGACGACACCGTGCCGTTCAAGAAGTACGCCTAGCATGCGTCACCCGAGGGCGGCGTGGACAGCGGTCTGTCTGGCCGCGGTGATGGTGATCGCCACCGCCTGCGGGGGTGGGGGCACCGTCGCCGGTAAGAGCGCCGAGCTCAAATGGGCCATCGGCATCCCGACCAGTTGGGATCCGGTCACCTCCCAGATCGGCTGGGATATCTTCGGTTTGCCATTGGCCTATGAGGGTCTGACCGAGATCGACCCGGACGGGAAACCGAGGCCGGGACTGGCCGAACGCTGGGAGTACAACGGTGACGGCACCCAGGTGACGTTCCACTTGCGGCCCGGCCTGAAGTTCAGCGACGGAACCCCGGTCAATGCCGAGGCGGTGAAGTTTCATTTCGACCGGGCCAAGACTCAACAGAACTCCCGTTCGAAGGATCTGATCGAGACGATCCGGTCCGTCGATGTGGTCGACGACCTGTCGGCCCGGTTCAACCTGGCGCAAAAGGACTACCAGGTGCCGCTGCTGGTCGCGGGACGGCCCGGCCTGATCGCCAGTAAGGACGCGGCAGCCAAGGACCCGGCCGCCCTTGAGACCAAGCCGGTGGGCGCGGGGCCGTTCGTGCTGCAGGAGTTCGTCCGCGACGACCATGCGACGCTGGTGAAGAATCCCGACTACTGGAACGCCGACGCGATCAAGATCGACAAGGTCACCATCTACGAGAAACCCGATCAGGCCACCGTCGTCCCCTCGGTGCAGACCGGGGTCTACAACGTCGCCTACGCGCTGCCCGCGGCGGCCAAGAACGCTGAGAAGCAGGGTCTTCCGGTCGAGTACACCAAGACCGGGCAGGTCTACGGCGTGATCGTCAACAACAACAAGGCGCCGTTCGACAACCCGAAGGTGGTCGAGGCGCTGCGCTACGCCTTCGACCGCCAGGAGTTCGTGGACAAGAGCTCACTGGGTACCGGCCAGGTGACCAATCAGCCCTTCCCGCTGCGGTATCCGCAGAACGACAATGATTTTCTGCCGACCTGGCCGTACGACCCGGAGAAATCCAGGCGAATCCTGGCCGACGCCGGCTACCCGCCCGGCCGGCTCAAGGTGCAGCTCGACAGTCAGGATGCGGGCGGTGTTCCCGAGCTCCTGCAGGATCAGCTGGTCAAGGCCGGGTTCGACGTATCCATCAAGATCATCAGCTCGGCGGAGAGTAACCAGCTCGTGCTGGTGAAGCGGGAGCCCGCGCTGGCGCTGAACACCTCGACGGGGCGGGAGTCCCCGGTGCAGGCCCTGCTGTCCTTCTACGGCTCGGCCGGACTGATGAATCTCAGTGCCCCGTATGCCACGCCACGCTTCGAATCGGCGTTGGACCGGTTGCGCGGCACCCCGCTGGATGCGCCCGACTACGACAGCATTCTCAAGCAGACGGTGCGTACCGCCGCCGAGGAGTCACCACACGACTATCTGTTCGATATTCCGTGGACGTTCATCAAATCCGACGCCGTCTCCGGTCTGGATGCGCGCCAGGGCCAGATTCGTTGGGAGGGCGTGACAATCAAATGATCGGAGCAGCCCGCTGGCTGGCCCGGCCGGTACGCCTGGTGGTCATCTCCGTGGTGGTGTTCCTGCTGGCCAGCATTGTCACGTACTCGCTCGGGGTGGTCAGCGGCATCAGCCCGGCCGCATTCGTCGCGGGCGATGACGCCACCGCGGAGGATCTGGCCCGGATCACCCACGAGTGGGGACTGGACCGTCCGATCCTCGTACAGTACTTCGATTGGCTGGGTGGTCTGTTCCGTGGTGACCTGGGCGTCTCGTGGTCCAACGGGCAGTCGGTGTCCGAATTGCTGCTCCAGAAGGCGCCGATCAGTCTTTCGGTCGCACTGCTGGCACTCGTCATCGGCATTCTCGGCGGAGTGGGATTGGGAGTGGTGGCGGCGTTCCGACAGCACGGCGTGGTCGACCGCGTCGTCACCTGGGTGGCGTCGGTCGGCACGGCCGTACCGGCCTTCGCGATCGGTGTGCTGCTGATCCTGGTGTTCGCGGTCGGTTTCAAAATGTTTCCGGCGGGCGGTTACGTACCGTTCGAGGAGGACCCCGCGCTGTGGCTGTGGACGATCACGCTGCCTGCGTTCGCGCTGAGTTTCGACACCATCGGAGATCTCGCGCGGCAGGTCCGCTCCGGGCTCATCGGTGCCCTTGACGGCAATTACGTGACAGGGGCCATTCTGCAGGGCTTTTCGCGTCGCCGGATCATTTTCGGCCATGTCTTCCGCAACGGGATCGGGCCCGCGCTGAGCATCCTCGGTCTCAAGTTCCCCACCTTGCTCGGCGGGGCCGTCATCACCGAATCAGTGTTCTCGATGGCCGGATACGGCGCCTACACCGCCAAGGCCGCCCAGGGTGGCGATCTGCCCGTCGTTCAAGGCGCGCTGATCATCTCGATCGTCATCGTGCTGGTGTTCAACACCCTGGTGAACGTCCTGCTCGACCGGTTCTCCCCGGACCGCAGGGGGACGCTGTGAGCGCGCGGGGCGCGCTCGGGCGCACACATCAGGCAGTCGGTGTGTTCGGCTGGATCAGCGTGGGCATCCTCGCGGTGATCCTGGGCCTTGCGACGTTCGGACCGGTGCTGGCTCCGCACGATCCGCTGGCCCTGACCGACAACATCCTGGCGAGCCCGTCGACGCAGCACCTGCTGGGCACCGACTACCTGGGGCGCGACGTTGCGAGCCGGATCCTGTACGGCTCGCGGCTGTCGGTGTTCTCGGCCCTCGAGGTGGCCGGGGTGGCGTTTCTGGTCGGTGTGCCCGCCGCAGTCTTCTCGGTGTACTCGCACCGCGCGGTGGAGTGGGTCAGCCTTCGTGTCATCGACATGCTGATCGTCGTACCGTTCCTGGTGTTCGCCGTCGCGGTAACGCAATTGGTCGGCAATGGGCTGCATCAGGCGATGATCGTCGTCGGGGTTCTCACCGCTCCGCTGTTCTACCGGGTGACCCGGGCGGCCTGCCTCGCCGTCGGGCAGGCGGACTACGTGCAGAGCGCAAGACTCTACGGCGGTTCGACGTGGTACCTGGTCCGGGCACACATCCTGCCCAAGATCATCCAGCCGGTCCTGATCGCCGGCGCCAACACCGTCGCGACCGGTCTGATCATCGTGTCCAGCCTGACGTTCCTCGGAATCGGCATCGTCCCGCCCGCGCCCACCTGGGGTGGGGCGATCTCCAGCGATCTCGGATACCTTGGCCAGCGGCCTTATTCGCCCTTAGTGCCGACCCTGCTGATCGCCGCGGCGGTCATCGCACTGAACGGCCTCGCCGACATCGCCCGCAGGCCGGCGGGCCGGGGCGAGGTGTCCAGTGGGCTGTTTCTGCTTCGGGCACGGGGTAGCGATGACTGATCCGGTGCTGCGCGTCGACGGACTGACCGTCACCACCACGGACGGTGACGCCATCGTGTCCGACATCGGATTCGAGGTGGCGCCGGGACAGATCCTCGGCGTCGTCGGTGAGTCGGGCAGCGGAAAGTCGGTCACCTGCAGGGCCGTGCTGGGTCTGCTGCCGCAACGCCTGCGGGTGGGTGCCGGCGACGTCGACCTGGCCGGCCACCCGGTCCTGTCCTACGGCTTCGCCGAGTGGCGTGCGCTGCGGGGAAGCGTGATATCGGCGGTCTTTCAGGACCCCGGTTCGTATCTCAACCCCAGCGTGCCGGTCGGTAAACAGCTGGCCACCGCACTGCGGGTGCGGTTCGGGTTGAGTCGGCGCGAAGCCGTCACCCGCGCCGGGGAACTGTTCGCCGAGCTGGGGTTGTCCGCCGGATCCGGCATCGCCACCAAACTGCCGCGCGAGTTGTCGGGCGGCATGCTGCAGCGGTCGGTGCTGGCGATCGCCTTGGCCGGCCGGCCGTCACTGCTGATCGCCGACGAAATCACCACCGCCTTGGATGTCTCGGTGCAAGCCCAGGTGCTTGAACTGTTGACCGGCAGGCGGGACGCGACCGGAATGAGCATCGTCTTCGTCTCGCACGATCTGGCGGTGGTGAGCACGATCTGTGACGCGGTGCTCGTCATGCGCGACGGCCGGATCGTGGAATCCGGGTTCACAGCGCAGGTTCTGGAGAATCCGCAGCACCCCTACACCCGACTGCTGATCAGCGAGCATCGGCGCTACGGCATCGAACGCTTCACCGCACCCGAGGACGGTCATGAGCCGCGATACGCCACTGCTTGAGATCTCCGGCGTCGAGGTGGGTTACGGCCGGGACAACATCTTGGACGGGGTCGACCTGCGCGTCGACGCCGGGCAGATCGTCGGACTGATCGGTGAGACCGGGTCGGGCAAGACCACGCTGTGCCGCGCGGTGCTGGGGTTGGCACCAGTGCGGCGCGGATCGATCGGGTTCGACGGCACCGGGATCAGCTCACTGTCGCGACGCCGGCTACGAAAGTTCCGTTCCAGCGGGGAAGTCCAGTACGTCTTCCAGGACCCGCTGGCCAGTCTCGAACCGGACTGGACCATCCAGCGGTCGGTGGTCGAGCCCCTGGCACTCGGTGCCCCGCTACCCGCCGGTGTCACCCGCCGCGCGCGAGCCGAGCAGGCGTTCACCGAGGTCGGTCTCGATATCGGACTGCTGGACCGCAGGCCGGGTGATCTGTCCGGCGGACAACGGCAGCGCGTCGTCATCGCCAGGGCGTTGATCACCCAGCCCCGGTTGTTGTTGTGCGACGAGCCGGTCAGCGCACTCGACGCGGGCAACCGAACCCTGGTGCTGGAACTGTTCGACAAACTGCGGGAACGGCACGGGATGTCGATCATCTTCGTCTCGCACGACATCGGTTCGATCGCCGGGACCTGTGATCGGCTGGCCGTGCTGCATGACGGCAGGGTGGTCGAAGACGGGCCGGCTCGCGACATCGTCGGTTCACCGTCGAGTGCCTACGCCCGCCGGCTCATCGCGGACGTGCCGTCGTTGGCGTAATTGCCTGCGTTGAAATCCCGTTGAACTGGACTGTGTCCAGCAACCCGGGCACCTCATATCTTGAGGATTGCGTCGCGAAGGAAGCCTTGATCTCGAGGAGGCACTGATGACTAAGCAGAGCAGCTACCTCACCGTGTTTCAGAAAATGCAGCCCCAAGCATTGCCGCGGCCGATTCTGGAGGAATGGAACTGGCAGTTGGAGGGCAGCTGCCAGGGCTATCCCTCAGAGGTGTTCTTTCCCGAGAGTGAGGGCCGGCAGGGCCGGCGCCAACGCGAGGAGGCGGCCAAGGAGATCTGCCGGGAGTGCCCTGTGCTGGCCCGCTGCCGCGATCACGCGCTGAAAACTCCTGAGGTGCATGGTGTCTGGGGAGCCATGACCGCGCGCGAACGCGCCAAGGCATTGGCACAGGCCCACTGAGCCATGAACACGACCGGCCAGTAGAACGTGCGGGTCGGGTCAGTAATTCACGGTGCCGAGCAAGCCACCGCCGACCGCGACCGCGTCGCCGGTGATGCTGACGCTGCGCGGGGAAGCCAGGAAGGTGATGACATCGGCGACTTCCGATGCGTCGACCACCCGCCCGATCGCGTTGCTCGCGAGCTGCTTCTCGTACTCGGCCACGTCGATGCCCGCCTTCTCGGCCGCGGCCCGGTATTCGAGTGTCTTGGACTCCGTGCGCGTCTGCCCGGGATGCACGACGGTGACGTTCACCCCGTGCGGGCTCAGCTCGTCGGCGAGGTTCTTGGTCAACGCGGCAACACTCACGTTGCGGATGCTGCGCACGATCGAATGCGTCTGGCGGTAGCCCAACCCGCTGACGTTGATGATCCGTCCCCAGCCCGCATCGACGAGGTGCGGTGCGACGGCTCGCGCCGTGCGCAGGTAACCGACAACCTTGATGTTGACGTCGTCCCAGAACACCTGGTCCGTCGTGTCGGCCAGGTCGGGATTTCCCTTGCCGACGGCTTGATTGGACGCATTGTTGACCAGAATGTCGACCCCGCCGAGCTCTTCGACGGCGCGCGCCACCAACGCCTTGACCGACTCGTCGTCGCCGGTGTCGGTGACGACCGGGATGGCGCGCCGGCCACTGCGCTCGGCGACCTCGGCGGCGGCCTTCTCCAGGGTTTCCTTGGTGCGCGCGGCCAGCACCACGTCCACCCCCTCCGCGGCCAGCGCGTGCGCGACGGCCAGACCGATGCCCTTGCTGCCACCGGTGATGATGGCGCGTTTACCCGTCAGTTGTAGATCCATCTGAACTCTCCTCGGTGTTTTCGGATCAGTGTCGTCGTTCGGTGAGGACTTCCGCGGCATCCAGTGAGCGCGGCGGCCGACCGCGACGCGCATGTTCGGCGGTCACGCGTTGGATGAGTTCGTTGACCGGTGCCGACTCACCCAACAGACGGGCCTGCAGCACGATTTCACCGTTGAACCAGTCGGTCTCGACATCCGGGTGTCCCCGCGCCACGCTCTGCCAGGTGGAGCCGAAATAGTCGTCGCGAACCCTGCCATCCAGAAGCTCACCGCGGCGCTGCCGATCCCGCTCGGCGCTGATCACCGGTATGCCCGCGGCCGTCAACACGTTCTCGGCCTCGGACCGGGCCTGGGCCACGAGTTCCTCGGCCTCGGGTCCGGGACGAAACGATGCGGTCACCCCGTTCCCGAGGTTGGCGATCAACTTGCGGTACTTCCACGCCATGATGTCCTCGCGGACCTCGGAACCGAAGTGCGCCGATCGGAATGCCGCCGAAAGCTGCTCGGCGACCTCGTCACGACCGTGCGGATACCGGCCGAGGTCGAGCAGGCCCGCCACGGGCGAACTCTGCTGAACCACGATCCCGGCCTCGAGGTGTGCCGCCGACAGCAGCACGGCGACCCCGTAGACATTGGCGAACCTGCGCAACACCGCCTGCTCATTGGCCACACCGTTCTGCGCGACGAATATCGGCGTCAGGGCCGGTGCATGGGCGGCGAGATCGTCGAGCGCGGCCGCAGTCTGGTGACTCTTGACGGCCAGCACCACGATCGGATCGGCCGCCCAGTCGACTGCGCCCGCCCCGGACGCGGCAGGCAGGGCGATGGTGTCGGTACCGGCCTTGGTCACCAGCGTGAGGCCGGCGTTCCGGATCGCGGCCAGGTGGGCGCCGCGTGCCACCGCCGTGACATCGAACCCGGCCAGGCTCAGCCGCGCGGCGATGACCCCGCCGATCGCACCGGCTCCGTAGACGACCACCGGTCGCGTGGACGGTGCTGTCACCGCACGCCCGCGGGCTGCCGAAGCAGCGGTAGCAGTTGGTCGCCGACCCTGCCGACCTCGGTCTTGTAGGGGGTGTCGGACAAGACGAAATGCGTGATGCCCAGCTCGGCGTATCTCTCCAGGGCGAGCGCCACCTCCGCGGCCGAGCCGACCAGCCATGTGGTCCCGGCACCGCCTCCGCCGTAGAGGCCGGGTGTGGTGTAGAGGCAGGAGTCGAGTACCTCGCCGCGCTCGGCGAGGTCGAGCAGCCGCTGCTGGCCGACGGCCGTGCCCTGCCTGCGGCCGTGCAGGTCGGGCCGGCCGGCGATCGCGGCGATCTTGGCCTCGGCGTCGCGCCACGCCTCCTCTGAGGTATCGCGCACCAGTGTGGTGACCCGCAATCCGAACTCGAGCGGGGGGTGGGCCCGGCCGAGCTTGTCGGACAACGATTTGAGCCGGTCGATCCGCTCGGCGATCCCGGCGAGCGGTTCACCCCAGAACAGCTGGACGTCGGCCTCGGCCACGGCCACCTGCTCGGCGGCATCCGACGCGCCCCCGAAGTACAGCCTGGGGTGGCGGCCCGACTCGGCGCCGAACGGCCGCGGTGCGACGGTGGAGTGCTCGACCCGGAAGAACTCGCCGGTGAACGTGACGTCCTCCTCGTGCCACAGCCGGCGCAGCACCTGCAGGAATTCCCTGGTCCGGTCGTAGCGGCGGGATTTGTCGAACTCGCCGTCACCGTAGGCGGCGAGATCGTCGGTGCCACTGACGATGTTGATGAACAACCGCCCGCCGGTGAGCTGGTCGAGGGTGGCGGCGGCACTGGCGAAGTGGGCCGGGTGCCAGTATCCGGGGCGGATCGCGGCCAGCGGGGTGAACGTCGTGGTCCTGGCCGCGATGGCGGTCGCGACGGTGAAGGTGTCGGGGCGTCCCCACCCGGTTCCGATCAGGGCACCTCCCCAGCCGTGACGCTCGGCGCGAACGGCCAGATCGACCGAATAGTCGAGACTGCCCCAGCCGTCGACGGTGTCGTCCCCGCGGTGTCCCGGTTCGACGGTGTTCGGCACGTACCAGAGGAACGTCATCGGGCACCCAGGTCGGCCAGGACCAGATCCCGGGTGATCGCCCGGGCCAACCGCGGTACCCCGACGCGCAGGCTGGGGATGTCGCCGACCGGGCGGCCGAAGCTCACGTTGGCGCCGATGCTGAACACGTGGATGTCGGCCAGCCACGGCGCGGTACCGGGATCCTTCTCGGTGAGTTCGTATCCGTGGCCCAGATACGGTGCGCTACCGAGCAACTCGTTCTCCTGGCCTTCGGGCGGCCGGTAGATGTCCTTCCACAGCGCGATGTGCGGTGCGATGGTCGCCAGTTCCGGCCGGGTGTTGGGGTCTTGCTGATAACCCGTTCCCGCGATGACGTAGTCGAAGATCCGGACACCGTCGGCGGCGTCGACGCGCACCCGCCCGTCCCGTTCGGATGCCGAAGCCCAGCCGGCCGACACATGCAGGTGGTAGTTGTCGAAGGCGGCCGCACGGGTCACGGAGTCCTCGGGAACGTTGGCGCCCGCGGCGGCCGCCTTCCAGCGTTGCTGCCAGCGCTGCGCGTCGGGTAGTAGGTGGAAGACATCCTGTGCCAACGGATTGGGCCGGTTGGCGAGGTTGGCGACGACGACGGCTGGGCGGCGGGTGTAGACGTGCACCTCCGCGGCCCCGGCCTCCAGTGCGGTCGCGGCGGCGTCGTAGGCCGACGCCGCCGCACCGAGCACCGCGACCGACTTGCCGCGCAGCGCAGCGAAATCGATGGCATCGGCCGTGTGCGCCCACAAGGTCGCGGGCAGGCTGTGCAAGGCTGCCGGGACATGCGGCCCCCCGGTGCCCGCGACGCCACCGGCCAGCACCACCTTGCGGACATCCTCGGTCCACCGCCGACCGTCCTGCTCGAGGGTCAGACGCAGGCCGGCCGTGGCCGGCGCGATGTCGGTGACCCGGATTCCTCGGCGAACCTCGACCCCGACCTGGCGGCGGAACCAGCTCAGATAGGCCGACCAGTCGGCCGTGGCGATCCGGTCGACAGTCTCGAAAACATCAGGACCGTAGACACTTTCGAACCAGGCCAGAAACGTCAGCGTGGGGTTCCCCAGCTCGGGCCCCGAGATCGTCTTGGCGGTCCGCAGGGTGCGCATCCTGGCGCGGGACTGCCACGCCGATTCTGATTCGGCGGCGCCGGCGTCGATCACCGTCACCCTCGCCACCCCGGCGCGGAGCAGGGCGTGCGCCGTGGTGATCCCGCTCTGCCCGCCGCCGATGACCGCCACGTCGTGGTCGACATCGGTGCGTGGGGCGATCCAGTTGTTGCCGTCGAGCCCGAGCAGCCGCAACGACTCACGAGCCGCGATCTCGGCAGGTTCGGTCGCTACCGCGTCGGTGGTCATCGGCCCACCGCCCCGGCGAGCTGTTGGGCATCGAGGTTGGAGTTGGCGGGGCGGTCCAGCCCGTAGTGCCCGCGCAGGGTGGAGGAGGTGTACTCGTGGCGGAACAGCCCGCGGGCCCGCAGGATCGGCACCACGTGGTCCACGAACACCTCCAGACCCGACGGCAGCAGTGGCGGCATGATGTTGAACCCGTCGGCGACACCACCGCGGAACCATTCCTCGATGGTGTCGGCGACCCGCTCCGGGGTTCCGGTGAACGTGCGGTGACCACGGCCCCCGCCGAGGCGCCCGATCAGCTGGCGCACGGTCAGCCTCTCGCGTCGGGCCAGTTCGACGATCAGGGTGTAGCGACTCTTGGCACCCTCGATCTCGTCCTCGGGTAGCAGCTCGTCCGGCAGCTGGCGGTCGAGATCCAGTTGCTCCAGGGGAATTCGCAGTGTGGTCGCCAGCTGGCGGTGCGCATACCCGGGGACGATCGCCTCGTCGAGCTCGCGGTCCTTGGCCTCGGCCTCGGCCTCGGTGCCGGCGATCACCGGCACGATGCCGGGCAGGATCTTGATCGTGTCCGGATCGCGGCCAAGGGCGGCCGCGCGGCCTTTCAGGTCGGTGTAGAAGGCCCGTGCCTCGTCGACGGTCTGCTGCGCGGTGAACACCGCTTCGGCGTACCGGGCCGCCAACGCCTTGCCGTCCTCCGACGAACCGGCCTGGACCAGCAGGGGATAGCCCTGTGGGGACCGCGGGATGTTCAGTGCGCCCTGGACCGAGAAGTGCTCACCGCGGTGGGCGGCCGGATGGATCTTGGCTTGGTCGCCCCACAGACCAGTCGCCTTGTCGGCCACGATCGCGTCGTCTTCCCAGCTGTCCCAGAGCTTCTGCGCGACCCGGACGAACTCGTCGGCCCGTGCGTAGCGCGACGAATGGTCGGGCAGGTCATCGAGACCGAAGTTGCGGGCGGCGTCGACGGTCGCGGTCGTGACGATGTTCCAGCCCGCGCGCCCGCCGCTCACGTGGTCCAGCGAGGCGAACCGGCGCGCCAGGTTGTAGGGCGAGTTGTACGAGGTCGACGCCGTGGCGATCAGCCCGATCTGCTCGGTGACGCCGACCAGCGCGGTGAGCAACGTCAACGGCTCGAGGACCCCGAGCGGTCGGCGGCCCACATCCCCGTTGAGTTGGGGACTGTCGGCCAGAAACAACGAATCGAACGTGCCGCGCTCGGCGATCCGGGCCAGTTCGGTGTAGTGCGCGACGTCGGTCGCCGCGAACGGATTGCTCTCCGGCAGCCGCCATGACGCCTCATGGTGCCCGGTGCTCATCAGGAACGCGTTCAGATGCAGCTGACGTTTGCCCACGAACATGACCTCCTAAAATCGCCAGATCACAACGTATCTGCCGACCGCGGCAGAATCAGCGAACATCGGCTACGGGAAAACTGAAGCCGGACTATGTAGTTCGCGTTCTCACGATGCGACGCCGAGCTCCTCGGCGGACGGCTCCGGTAATGCTTCGGCAGCGATCGTCTGCAGCGTGCGCAGGATCAACGCGATGTTGGGGTCGCGTTGTCGGCCGGCCCGCACCACGGCGCTGATCGTGCGGCCGCCGAGCTTCATTCCGGGAACGATCAGCCCGGTCAGCTCCTGGGGCACCGACAGCCGCGGCACGATCGCCGAGGCGATCTCGGTGGCCGCCAGGTCACAGATGTTCTGGGCACCGATCAGCCGGTGTTTGATCTGGGGTGTGAAACCGGCGCTCTCGCCGGCCCGCATGACCGCCACGCCGAGCCCGGAGTTCTGCGGACCGGTCACCCACGGGCCGTCGGCCAGCGCCGAAAGCCCCTGCTTGCGGATCCTCAGGTGCGAGTGGCCCGGGGCCAGTAGCACGAGCGGCTCGAACAGCAGCTCCGCGGCGGTCAGGCCGCCGGATGTCTGGTGTCCGACGAAGTCGTAGTGGCAGGTGATCGCGACGTCGACCTCACCCTGACGCAGCAGACGCAACGCGTCGGTACTGGTCTCCTGCTGGACCTGCACCCGCAGATCCGGCTCGGATGTACTGAGCCGCCGCATCATGGGCGCGGCAAGAGTCGGTAGACCCATGTTGAACGTGGCGATCGCGACCTGGCCCGAGACCCGGTCCCTGGTCTCGGCCACCGCGCTCATGGCTTCGTCGACCGCGACCAGAACGCGGCGCACATGTTCGGCCAGGACATGGCCGCTCCGGGTCAGCCCGAGGGTCCTGCCGTCGCGGCGGAACAGCACCGCCCCCGCTTCCTCCTCCAAGACGCGCAGCTGTTGTGACACAGCCGAGCTCGTGATGCTGCGGCGTTCGGCGACAGCGGTGACCGAACCGAGGTCGGCCAGATCGGACAGAAGCATCATGCGGCGTAGGTCGAGCATGGGAACCTCATCGATTCGGTGTCGAGGATGCGGGGCTGTAACGCAGGCGGGTTCAGCGACAACAGTCGCGACGACAGCAGTGCATCGGATCGACGTGGCACCGGTTGATGAGGTCCGTCGAGTTCACAGCCGAATAATGACAGACCACGGCGGGTGGGCGCGGACAGTCCGCGCCCACCCGGCCGGTGTCCGCCGCTGTGACCAGGTGTTACGTCGCGAGGCTCGCAGGAATCACGGCGGGTGTAATTCCGGCGTCGTCGAGGCGTCGTTGCGCCTCGGCGTACAGATCGTCGGGCAGCCGTCCACGGCGTGCGGCCGCGACGTTGTCGCGGACATGGTCCGGATCGGCCGTGCCCGCGATGATCGTCGTGACACCGGGGGTGCTGATGGCGTACCGCAACAGGAAGCCCTGTTCGGTGTCCCCGTCACGTAACTCGTCGAGTCCGGTGTCGGCCCAGGTGACGGTGCGCCCGTCCGCGGTGGTCTTCTGCCGTTTGCCTGCCTGCGCGACGCCCCCGCGGACGATGATGCCGAAGCCGAGCCCACCGGCGAGCCGAATACGGCACTCAAGCTGGCGCTCGAGTGCCGAGAAGGGCACCTGGAACGCCGAGAACTCCTTGATCTGCAGGTGATCGTCGAACTCGGGCAGGGTCGAGGAGACACCGAACGCCACGATTTTGCCCTCATCGCGCAGGGCGGCCAGCGTTTCGACCGCGCCCTGGCTGCGCAGCACCTCCAGCGACGGGCTGATATGCAGCTGTACCAGGTCGAGCCGGTCGGTCGGCAACCGCCGCAGGCTCTGCTCGACGCCGGCGCGGATGCTGGCCGGCGAGTAGTCGTGGGGCAGTGGTCCCGGCGGCGCGTCGGGACGGAAATCCAAGGGGCAACCGGCCTTCGAGGCGAGGATATACTCGTCACGGCGAGATCCGATGTGCCTGCCGATCCGTTCTTCGCTGAGCGCGTAGTCGACCGAGGTGTCGATGAACGTGATGCCCTCGTCGAGCACCGTATTCAGCACGGCGGCGGCCACCGATTCATCCAGCGGTCGCGGATTGCGGTGCGGGGTCCCGCGCAGTTCCATGGCGCCGAATCCGAGCACGGTCACCTCCGGGCCGCTGTCACCGAGCCGGCGAAGCTCCAGATCGCTCACTGTGGGTGTTCCTCCGATCGTGGGTGGTGTATCGCGATCGTCGCGGGCCGTGCACATCTCGATCAACGACAGTTCGCTACGGATTCTGTTAACGAGAAGTATGCGGTCGCGGCGAGCGTTAAGCCGGCCTGAACGGTTCCGGTAGCCGAAGACGATTGTTTCGCCGCGGCGGGGAACCGACGCTGGCTTCACCAGCCCGCCACGACAAGGGAGTCAGCCCATGACCGAACTCGCCGACACCGGCCTTCGCACCGACCTGGACGTCGTCCCACAAGCCGGCTACATCGGGGCCGAGATCCGCGGTGTGGATCTGCGCAACCCGCTCGAAGACGGCCTGGTCGGGGAGATCCGCGACGCACTGCACACCTACAAGGTGATCTTCTTCCGAGACCAGCAGATCGGCCACGCCGAGCAGATCGCATTCGCCCGCCAGTTCGGAAAGGTGACCCCGGCCCACCCGCACGAGGAAGAGCCGCCGGAAGGCTTCCCGGAGATCCTGCCGATCGACAGCCGTCGCTACGAACGGAATCTGGGCCGCAAACGGACCTCGTACGACGCCAGTTGGCACACCGATGTGACTGCACTGGTGAACCCACCGGCCGCTTCGATCCTGCGCGCCCACATCCTGCCGCCCTACGGTGGTGACACCGCCTGGACCAACCTGGTTGCGGCATATGAGAACCTGCCGAAAGACCTGCGCGATTTCGCCGACAAGCTCGATATCAAGCATCAGTTCAACACCAGGGCCGCCGAGGGCAGCCAACGTGAGCGCAAGGTGCGCGAGGCGAATCTGGTGGCCTACCACCCGGCGGTGCGAGTGCATCCGGTGACCGGGGAGCGGGCATTGTTCGTCAGCCCCGGATTCACCCGCGGTGCGCGCAAGATCCGCGGTTTCACCCCTTCGCAGAGCGAATCGATCCTCAAACTGTTCTGGGAGGAGGCGACCCGCACCGAATACACCGTCCGGTTCCGCTGGGCGCCGGGAAGTGTCGCGTTCTGGGACAACCGGGCCACTTCGCACCTGGCGATCCCGGATGCGGGCCATCTCGACTACGACCGGGTGCTCTACCGCGTTACGCTCGAAGGCGATGTGCCCAAGGGCGTCGACGGACGTGAGTCCGAACTGGTGTCGGGTGAGCCGTTCTACGGTTCCTGACCGCCGCCAGCCACCCCCTCTCGAACAGGAAACGGACACCGCATGACAGTGACACCATTGAGTGCCGACCGGCGCCGTCTCGGCGCGAACGGGCCCGAAGTCTCAGCGATCGGGCTGGGGTTCATGAGTTTTCGGGCGTCGGCCGGACCCGATGACGAGAAGCAGGCGAAGACTCTCGTCGACACCGCCGTCGACCTGGGCGTCACGTTCTTCGACACCGCCGACATCTACGGGCCGGAGTTCAGCGAGATCCTGCTGGGCAAGGCGATCCGTGGGCGGCGGGATTCACTCACGATCGCCACCAAGTTCGGCAACACCCTCGACCGGGACAGCAATCCGCGCGCGCTGGACGGCAGGCCCGAGTACGTCCGAAGCGCCATCGAGGGCTCGTTGCGGCGGCTCGGCATCGACCATGTCGACCTCTACTACCAGCACCGGATCGATCCCGAGGTGCCGATCGAGGACACCGTGGGGGCGCTCGCCGAACTCGTCGAGGCCGGAAAGGTCCGCTACATCGGTCTGTCGGAACCGGGTCCGCAGACGCTGCGGCGCGCACACACCGTGCATCCGATCACCGCCATCCAGAACGAGTGGTCGTTGTTCACCCGCGACATCGAGAACGACACCGTGCCGATCGCGCGCGAACTCGGCATCGGAATCGTGCCGTACTCACCGCTGGGGCGGGGCTGGCTGACCGGGCGGGTCCGCACACCCGAGGACGTCAGCGCGACGCATAAGCGCCATCCGCGTTTCGGGGCCGAGGCGTTTGACCGCAACCGTGCGCTGGCCGACAACGTCGCCACCATCGCCGCCGAGATCGGCGTAGAGCCAAGCCAAGTCGCGTTGGCGTGGGTGTTGTCCCGCGGCCGGGACGTGGTCCCCATTCCGGGGACCCGCCACCCCGAATACCTGCGGGAGAACGCCGGAGCGGTGGGTGTCGAGTTGACCGACGACCACCTGCAGCGTCTCGAGTCGATCGCCGGTCAGGTCGCCGGCCACCGATCGATCCGGCCCGAGAATCTCGGTACCGAGGCCCCGCCGGTGGATGCGGCGGCGGCAGAGCGCACATGACCGTCATCGCGAGGTACGGCGACGTGGACGCCGAACTCGGGATCCACAACGAGACGCTGGCGCTGCAACTCGCGCACCGGTCGGTACGAAGGTTCCTGCCGGATGCGGTGTCCGATGAACAACTTGCGGCGATCGTCGCCGCCGCTCAGTCGGCGGCGACGTCGTCGAACCTGCAGCCGTGGAGCGTCATCGCGATCCGCGATTCGGAACGTAAAGCGCGACTGGCCGTGCTGGCCAACAACCAGCAGTTCATCAATGAGGCGGGGCTGTTTCTGGTTTGGATCGCCGACCTGGGGCGGGCTCGCCGGATCGCCGAGCGGGCCGGCGCCGCGCTGGACGGTGCGGACTACCTGGAATCCACCATCATCGGGTTCGTCGACACCACGCTGGCCGCCCAGAATGCGGTGCTCGCGGCCGAGTCATTCGGTTTGGGAACGGTTTTCGTCGGCGCGATCCGTAACCATCCTCGGGAGGTGGCCGCAGAGCTGGGGTTACCGCCGCACGCCGTCGCCACGTTCGGGCTGGCGGTCGGGGTGGCCGATCCGACCGAGAACGCCGGGATCAAGCCCCGTCTGCCGCGCGACGCCGTTCTGCACCGGGAACGCTACGACGCCGAAGGTACCGACGCCCACGTCCCGGCCTACGACGAACGACTGGCCGCCTACAACACGCGCCACGGGTTGTCGGGGAACTGGAGTGCGCGGGTCCTCGGCCGGCTGGCCGGGCCGCATTCCCTGTCCGGACGGCACAAGCTGCGCGAACACCTCGAACGTCTCGGACTGCCCTCGCGGTAATCGGGCCGACCAGCCCCGGCCGGGCCGCCTGGTCAGGGGGGCGCGCCCACCCGCCGGGTAGCGTCGCTCCCGTGGACAAGCCGGTCGCCGTCGTCACGGGAGGAAGTCGGGGCGCGGGCCGCGGGATCGCCGCGGCCCTGATCGCGCACGGCTGGCACGTCTACGTCACCGGTCGCACGGTGACCGATCTGGGGGAGCGCGGCACCGCGGTCCGCCTGGACCATGCCGACGATGCCGCGGTCGGCGCGCTGTTTCGGCGGGTCGCGGACGAGGCGGGCCGGCTGGACCTGCTGGTGAACAACGCCGCCGCCATCCACGACGACCTGGTTGATCCCAAGCCGTTCTGGGAGAAACCCCTCGACCTGGCCGACGTCCTCGATGTCGGGCTGCGGTCGGCGTATGTGGCGTCGTGGTATGCGGCACCGCTGCTGCTCGGCGGCGACACCGGGCTGATCGCCTTCACCTCATCGCCGGGGTCGGTGTGCTACATGCACGGCCCGGCCTACGGGTCTCAGAAGGCCGGGGTGGACAAGCTGGCCGCCGATATGGCCGTCGACTTCCGCGGTACCGGGGTGGCAACGATCTCGATCTGGATGGGCATCCTGCTCACCGAGAAACTGCGGGCCGCGTTCGACGGGCATCCCGACGCCCTGGCGAAAACCGCCGAGCATGCCGAAACCCCGGAATTCACCGGGCATCTGATCGACGCGCTCTACCGAGATCCGGAGCTGCCCGAGCTGTCCGGACACACCGTGATCGGTGCCGAACTCGCCGCCCGCTACGGAATCACCGACGAGGGTGGACGGGTACCTCCGTCGCACCGGGAGATGCTGGGTGCCCCTCGGGTCGCGCACCCGGCCGTGGTCCGCTGATGGGCCAGGAATTCCTGGTCGGTCGCTACGAGTTGCGCGGTCTGCTCGGCGCCGGGGGAATGGCCGAAGTCTGGGACGGCTGGGACCACCGGCTGCAACGCGCCGTCGCGGTGAAACTGCTGCACCGCGCCGTTGCGGCGCATCCCGACCTGCGGCGACGCTTCGAGAACGAGGCACGCGCGGCGGCGGGTTTATCGCATCCCAACATCGTCGCCATCCATGATTTCGGTGAGCACGCAGGCACCCCGTTCCTGGTGATGGAACGCCTGCCGGGGCAGTCCCTCGCCGACCTGATCTCCCGGGAACCGTTGCCCCCGCCGCTGGTTCGGGCCGCGCTCGCCGACGTGCTGGCCGCGCTCGCGGTCGCGCACCACGCCGGCGTCCTGCACCGCGATATCAAACCGGGCAACATCCTCACCGCCGTCACCGGTGACAGTGTGAAGGTCGCCGACTTCGGCATCGCCAAGGTCGCCGGTGACGATCCGACCATGGCCGGTCAGGTACTCGGAACCGTGGCCTACATGAGTCCCGAACGTATCGCCGGCGCCCCCGCGTCGGTGAGCGACGATCTGTACGCCGTCGGCGTGATGGGATACGAGGCGCTGACCGGGCGACGGGCCTATCCGCCGCCCCCACCGCTCGGCGTGGCCCGGCCCGATATCGACCCCGCCCTGGCCGGGGTGATCGACCGGGCCATGGCCCACGATCCGCGGCAGCGCTTCGGCCGTGCCGACGAGATGCGCTCGGCCCTGGCCGCGATGGCACCGCCCCGACCGGCCACCCTGGTGCTCACCGAGCACCCGCCCGCGCCACCGCGCCGGCTCCCCGGCCGCACCCGCACACTCCTCGGTGCCGCGGCGATCATCGCGGCCTTCGTGGTGGCGATCGTCGCCTTCACCGCGGGTTCGTCCAACACCCGGGAGCCGGTGCCCGTCGACACCGGCACCTCGGTGCCCGCCCCGACCAGCGCCGCGCCCCCACCGCCGGCCGTCGCGCCGCCGCCGCCGTTGACCGCGGACGAGAAGCCCCCCAAGAAGAAAGGCCCAGGGAACGGCAAAGGGAACGGACACGGACACGGCAAAGGCAAGGAAGACTAGGTCAACAGTCCCTGTTCGATCAGCCACTCGCGGGCCACGATCGCCGGGTCGTCGCCGTCGCTGTCGACCTTCGCGTTGAGCGTCAGCATGGTCTCGTTGGTGAGCAGCGGATTGAGCTGGGCGAAGATCTCGGCAAGTTCGGGATGCGCCCCGAGCAGGTCGGAATCGATCACCTCGGTGAGGTTGTAGAGCGGGAAGAACTGCTTGTCGTCCTCGAGAACCCGCAGGTTGAGAGCCGGGATCCGGCCGTCGGTGGTGAACACCTCGCCGAAGTTGCAGTCCCCGTCCGCGGTCGCCGTGTAGATGACGCCGGTGTCGAGGTTGGTCACCCGGCCGAGATCCCCCCGATTCAACCCGTAGGTCTGCAGCATCGGCACGAATCCGTCGTTGCGGTTGGCGAATTCACTTTCCACGCAGAACGTCAGATCCGCCTGCGACAACCGGGACAGGTCGGACAGTTTGGTCACCCCGAGCTGCTCGGCCTCGGATTCGCGGATGGCGAACGCATAGGTGTTGTTCAGCGGAGCGGGCGGCAGCCAGGTCAGGTTGTTCACCTTGTCGGCGTCGTTGACGGCCTGCCACTGCGCGACCGGATCCTTGATGGGTTGTTCGTTACCCATGTAGTTGATCCACCCGGTGCCGGTGTACTCCGGTGAGATGTTGGCGCGGCCGTCCAGCATGGCCTGGCGTACGCCGAAACTGCCCGGCGTATTGGTCATATTGGTGACATCGGCGCCTGCCGCGTTGAGGATGATCGAGAGCATATTGCCCAGGATCAGCTGCTCGGTGAAGTCTTTGGCGGTCACCGTGACCGGCACACCCTTCAGCGAGTCGAAGTGCGCGATGGCGCCCGGCCTCGCCTCGAGCACCGCGCCGCTGGCCGACCGCAGGCCGCACCCGGCCGCCGCTGTGGCGATCAGCAGGACGGCGAGCAGTCGCAGGCAACGCATCAGAGTCCCTTTGGTGCGGCGATGATTTCGACGATGCGGGCCAGCCAGTCGATGAACAACGCCAGGGCGGCCACCAGGATGGCGCCGACCACCAGCGTCACCGGCTGCTGAAGTTTGATCCCCGTGGTGATGAGCTGTCCGAGACCGCCGCCGCCGGTGAACGACGCCAGGGCGGCGGTGCCCACGATGAGTACCAGTGCGGTGCGCACCCCCGCGACGATCACCCGCAACGCGAGCGGCAACTCCACCTTCATCAGGGTCGAGAAGGCCGACATGCCCATACCGCGGGCGGCCTCCACCAGGCGTCGGTCGACGCCGTCGAGGCCGATCACGGTGTTGGCGACGATCGGCAGCGCCCCGTACACGGTCAACGCGACGACCGCGCCGACACTGCCGATCCCGAACAGCACCGCGCCCAACGCGATCAACCCGATCGCCGGCGCGGCCTGCCCGAACCCGGCGACCGTGATGATCGGCTTCGAGTATCGCCGCATCGACCCACGGGTCAGGGCGATCCCCAGCGGGATGGCCACCACGCAGGTCAGTACCGTCGCGGCCACGCTGATCACCATGTGCTGACGCAGCAGTGTCAGCAGCTGCCCCACCCCGAGGGAGCGCTGCTCGGACTCCGAGACCTGCGCGACGTTGACGTACACCAACGAACCCACCACGGCCACAACGCAGGCCAGCGGCTGCAGAAGCCAGCGCCCGAGCCCCAACCGGGCCGACGGCTCGGCCGGTAAGGCCGTGGCGTCGATCTCGGGCGCGGCGGTCACGAGGCGGGCTCCGCCGAATGCGCCGCGCTGCGCAGGTCGGACATGGCGTCCATGATCGTTTCCACCCGGATCACACCCTGATAGGCGTTGCGCCGCCCGGTCACCACCACCACACCGTGCGAGGACGTCAACATGTCGTCCAGGGCATCGTTGAGTGTCGAAGCGAGGCTGACCTTTTCGAGTTCCTCGTCGCGGGTCACCCGCTGCAGGGAATTCGGGTCGGCCAGTTTCTCCAGCGACAGCCACCGCAGCGGACGGTCCTGGCCGTCGAGCACGATGACGTGTTCGCGTTCGATGGCCCGCGCCGCGGCCACCGCCGCGGCGGGATCGCCGCCGACGTGCGCGACGGCGGCCTCGTGCAGCTCGACGTCGCGCACCCGGGTCAGGGTGAGCTGTTTCAGTGCGGCACCGTGCCCAACGAAACCGCGGACGAAATCGTCGGCCGGGTTGGCCAGAATCTCCTCGGGCTTGTCGTACTGGACGATCCTCGAGCCCTCGGTCAGGATCGCGATCCGGTCGCCGAGTTTGACCGCCTCGTCGAAATCGTGGGTGACGAAGACGATCGTCTTGCGCAGCTCGTCCTGCAGGCGCAGTAGTTCGTCCTGCAACCGCTGACGGGTGATCGGATCCACCGCGCCGAACGGCTCGTCCATCAACAGGACCGGTGGGTCGGCGGCTAGTGCCCGCGCCACGCCGACCCGCTGCTGCTGACCGCCGGAGAGTTCGCGCGGGTAACGGTCGCGGTACTCGGCCGGATCGAGATTGACCAGATCGAGCAGCTCGTCGACGCGCGCGGCGATCCGCTCCTTGTCCCATTTCAGCAGCCGCGGGACGATCGCGATGTTGTCGCCAACGGTGAAATGCGGGAACAGGCCGGCACCCTGGATCACATAGCCGATGTGGCGCCGCAGTTGGTCGGCGTCGTGATGCGTGACGTCGTCGTCGCCGATCAGGATCCGACCCGTGGTCGGCTCGATCAGACGGTTGATCATCTTCATGGTCGTGGTCTTGCCGCACCCCGAAGGGCCGACCAGCATCACGATCTCACCGGCCGGGAACTCCATGGTGATGTTGTCCACGGCGGGAGTGGATTTCGCGTCGTATCGCTTGGTCACGCCGTCGAGCAGGATCCGGACACCGGCGTTCTCGGCGGTGGGATCGGCGGAGTCGATGGTCGTCTCAGACACGGATCCCCCTTGGAGTGGTCAGGCGCGTGATGAAATTGAGCACGGTGTCCAAAAGTATTGCCAGAATGAGGATGCCGACCGTTCCGGCCACGATGGAATTGGTCGCATTGGCGCCTCCGGTGCGCGAGATTCCCGAGAAGATGTAACCGCCAAGCCCGGGCCCGAGAGCGTATGCGGCGATGGCGGCGATGCCCATCAGCATCTGTGCCGACACCCGCACCCCGGTCATGATGACCGGCCAGGCCATCGGCAACTCGAGGCGGATCAAGGTGTCGACCCGGTTCATCCCCATGCCGCGGGCGGACTCGATGAGCGTGCGGTCCACCCCGGCCAGGCCGACGAGCACGTTGCGCAGGATCGGCAGGAAGCCGAAAAACACCAGCATGATGACCGACGGCAGCACGCCGATCCCGACGATGCCGACGAGCACGCCCAGCAGGGCGTACGACGGGATGGTCAGGCCCACCGACGTCAGGGTGTTACCGAGCTCGACACCCCACGGCGAGCGGTAGAGCAGGACGCCGACCAGCAGCGCTGCCACGGTGGCGAGCAGCAGGGTCTGCACCACCAGACTCATGTGCTGATAGGCGAGGAAAGACAAGACCGACCAGCGGTCCTGCACAAACTCGACAAAGCCCATGAACCGCCGGCGCCTCCATTCAGTTACCCGTGGACGGCGGTGTTCCGTCGTCGGGTAACTGGGAGCCTAGCGTGTCCAGCCCTACACGCTGACCGGAACCACACCCCAGATGTCGTCGCTGTACTCGGTGATGGCCCGGTCCGAGGAGAACTTTCCGCTGCGTGCGGCGTTGCGGATCGACATCCGGGTCCAGGCCGCGACGTCCCGCCACGCCGTGCTCACCTGGTCCTGGCAGGCGATGTAGGACGCGTAGTCGGCCAGGACCAGGAACGGGTCGTCGTGGCGAAGATTGTCGACCAGTGGCCGGAACTCCTCGGTGTCGCCGTGCGAGAAGGTTCCGTTCGCGATCAGGTCGAGTACCGCGGCCAGCTCATGGGTGTTCTCGATGTAGTCCGACGGCCGGTAGCCGTCCCGCTTGACCGCCTCGACCTCGTCGACGGTCAGACCGAACAGGAAGAAGTTCTCCGCGCCTGCCTCCGCGCGGATCTCGACGTTCGCGCCGTCCAGGGTGCCGATGGTCAGCGCGCCGTTCATCATGAATTTCATGTTCCCGGTCCCCGACGCCTCTTTACCGGCGGTCGAGATCTGCTCGGACAGGTCGGCGGCCGGGTAGATCAGGTGGGCGTTCTGCACGTTGAAGTTCGGCACGAACGCCACCTTGAGGAACCGGCTGACCTCCGGGTCGTTGTTGACGGTCTCGCCGACGGCGTTGATCAACTTGATGATCCGTTTGGCCATGAAGTAGCCGGGCGGCGCCTTGCCACCGAAAATGAAAGCCCTCGAAGGGATCTCAAGGCCGGGCTGCTGCTTGATCCGGTGGTAGAGGGTGGCGATGTGCAGCACGTTGAGATGCTGACGCTTGTACTCGTGGATGCGCTTGACCTGGATGTCGAACATCCAATCGGGGTCGAGGTCCACGCCTGCCTCGGCGCGGATGTATTCGGCAAGACGGGTCTTGTTGGCCCGCTTCACGGCGCGCCAGCGCTGATGGAACGCGGGGTTCTCCACGAAGGATTCCAGACCGCGCAACCGGGTCGGGTCGGTCAACCAGCCCTCGCCGATCGTCTCGTCGAGCAGCCCGCGCAGGCCCGGGTTGGACAGCGCCAGGAACCGGCGCGGCGTCACACCGTTGGTCTTGTTGGAGAACCGCTCCGGCCACATCTCGTAGAAATCTTTGAGCACACTGGATTTCAGCAGGTCCGAGTGCAGCGCCGCGACTCCGTTGACGGCGTGGCTGCCGACGGTGGCCAGGTGGGCCATCCGCACGCTCTTACCGCCGTCCTCGCCGATCAGGGACATCCGCCGCAACCGGTCCTGGTCGCCGGGGAACTTCTCGGCGACCTCGTCGAGCAGGCGCCGGTTGATCTCGTAGATGATCTCGAGATGGCGGGGCAGGGACTCGCCGAACATCGCCAGCGGCCAGGTCTCCAACGCCTCGGGCAACAACGTGTGGTTGGTGTAGCCGAACGAGGCCACCGTGATGGCCCAGGCCTCGTCCCAGTCCAGCCCGCGCTCGTCGACCAGCAGCCGCATCAGCTCGGCCACCCCGATCGACGGGTGAGTGTCGTTGAGCTGCAGGGCGAACCGATCGGGAAGCTCGCGGACCGAGGCGTCGGCCAGATCGTCGAGAATGTGCAGGACGTGCTGCAGCGAGCAGGACACGAAGAAGTATTGCTGCAGCAGGCGCAGATGCTTTCCGGCCTCGACCTCGTCGTTGGGGTAGAGCACCTTGGTCACCGTCTCGGAGTTCACCTCGTCCTCGACGGCCCGGTAGTAGTCGCCGGTGTTGAAGGCGTCCAAGGCGAAGGATTCGACGGCGCGGGCGCTCCACAACGTCAGGACGTTGCAGGTCTTCACTCCGTACCCCTGGATCGGCGTGTCGTAGGCGACGCCCTTGAGCACCCGGCCCGGAACCCACCGGACCCGGTGATGGCCGGCGTCGTCGACGTAGTGTTCGCTGTACCCGCCCCACCAGACGTGATAGCTCACATCCGGTTTGGCGATTTCCCAAGGGTTTCCGTTGCCCAGCCAGTTGTCGGTCTTCTCGACCTGCCAACCGTCGTGGATCTCCTGGTCGAAGATGCCGAACTCGTAGCGGATGCCGTAACCGATCGCCGGGCGTTCCAGGGTGGCCAGCGAGTCCAGGTAGCACGCGGCGAGCCGGCCCAGCCCACCGTTGCCCAGTCCCGGCTCTTCCTCGCAGGCCAGCACCTCGTCGAGATCCTGGCCCAGTTCGGCCAGGGCGGCCCGCGCCGCCGCTTCGATCTGCAGGTTGAGCAGATTGCTGCCGAGTTGCGGGCCCATCAGGAACTCCGCCGACAGGTAGCAGGTCAGCTTGCGGCCGAGGTCCAGCGACGTCTGAGTCGAGAGCACCCGGTTGTCCTGCATGCGGTCGCGCACGGCCAGGGACAGGGCCCGGTAGTAGTGCTCGGGCCGCAGCGCGGCGGCCGGGCGGCCGATCGAATACCGCAGGTGGTCGACGATGCCCCGGCGCAGCGCATCGGGGGACAGGCCGGTGCGGCTGTGCTCGTGGGTGGGCGGTGCGGCGGGAGCGGCGTCGGTCATAGCCGTGAAGCCTTGCAGGTGACGGTGCACGCCGGGAGGGCGCCCGGCATCAGGCAGGTGAACGGCGGGCATTCGCGCGCCGGCGACCACAGGCAATACGGTGGCCGGGTGGCCCCTGACAGCATCCATCCCGGCGGCGGGTTCAATCCGCCGGTGCCCACCGAGCGTGGCGGACCCGATTACGGCCGTTTCATCGATGCCGTGCGCACCCTGCAGGACCATGCCAGGGCCGCCGACGCACCCGACGCGGTGATCGGCGAGGCCGCCGATCTGATCGACAAGGTGTCGGCGCTGCTGGCGCCGTACGAGGCCGACGAGTGGAACTCCCCGTCCGGCCGGCGGCTGGACCTGCCCAACCGGGGCAATGTCAGCGCGGTGCCGACCGATTTGCACGTCACCGACGACCACCGGGTCGTCGGGACCGCCCGGTTCCGGCGGTTCCATCTCGGCCGCAATGGCGCGGTGCACGGCGGGGCGCTGGCGCTGCTGTTCGATTCGGTGCTGGGTTTCACGGCCGCTCGACTCACCGGCGGCCCGTACCAGCGCACCGGCTATCTGCACGTCGACTACCGCAAGATCGCACCGATCGAGAAGGAACTGCAGGTGGATGCGGGTATTGACCGGGTCGAGGGACGCAAGATCGTGGTGACCGGCCGACTGTCCGACGGTGCCGAGGTGCTCACCGAGGCCGAGGCGCTGTTCGTGCGGCTGAAGCCGGGGCAACCATGAATCCGTCCGAGCTCAAGGAGCGCTGGGCCGGCCGGCGCGACCGGCTGCGGAACCGTCCGATGGCCGACTTCGTCTACCGCGTCGTGGTCGGGGTGGTCGGGTTCGCGGTGCTGGCCGTCGGGATCGTGGCCATCCCGTATCCGGGCCCGGGCTGGGCCATCGTGTTCCTCGGGCTGGCGATCCTGGCTACCGAATTCGGGTTCGCCCGCCGGGTGCTGGGCTATGTCCGGGTCCGGTACGACAAGGTGATGGCCTGGTTCGGCCGCCAGCACATCGCGGTCAAGGCGCTCAGCGCGGCGTTCACCGGACTGGTCGTGGTGGCGACCTTGTGGCTGCTGGGGGCGGTCGGCTGGGGTGCGGGCCTGGTCGGCCTGGAGCAGTCCTGGTTGAAGAGCCCCATCGGGCTCGGCTCCTGACCACGCCCCCCGATAACATGGTCGCGATCACCACCCTCGTTACCGTAGGAGATTCCCCGATGACCGCCGTCGCCAGTTCCGCCCCCGCAGCCCCGATCCGGGTGGCTGCCGGGACCACCGCGGGCGCAGCGGTCCGGGAAGCCGACCTGCCGGGCCGCGGTGCCGCCGACGCCATTGTGGTGGTCCGCGACGCCGAGGGCCGGCTGCGCGACCTGTCCTGGAAGCCCGACGCCGACGTCGAGGTGACGCCGGTGGCCGCCGACACCGAGGATGGCCGCAGCGTCATCCGGCACTCCTGCGCGCATGTGCTCGCCCAGGCCGTGCAGGATCTGTTCCCCCAGGCCAAGCTGGGCATCGGCCCGCCGATCACCGACGGCTTCTACTACGACTTCGACGTCGCCGAGCCGTTCACCCCCGAGGATCTTGCCGCGCTGGAGAAGCGGATGCGCCAGATCGTCAAAGACGGGCAGCTCTTCGACCGTCGGGTTTACGAGTCCAAAGACCAAGCGCGCGAAGAACTTGCCGACGAGCCCTACAAGCTCGAGCTGGTGTCCGGAGATCTCACCAAATCCGACGATCCGGAGGTCATGGAGGTCGGTGGCGACGAGCTGACCGCCTACGACAACCTCAATCCCCGCACCAAGGAACGGGTTTGGGGAGATCTGTGCCGCGGCCCGCACATCCCCACGACCAGGTTCATTCCGGCGTTCAAGCTGACCCGCAGCAGCGCCGCGTACTGGCGCGGCAACCAGGACAATGCCAGCCTGCAACGCATCTACGGCACCGCATGGGAGTCGCAGGAGGCCCTCGACCGGCACCTGGAACTTCTCGAGGAGGCCCAGCGCCGCGATCACCGCAAGCTCGGCGCCGAACTCGACCTGTTCAGCTTCCCCGATGAGCTCGGGTCCGGGTTACCGGTCTTTCATCCCAAGGGCGGTGTGGTGCGCCGCGAACTGGAGGACTACTCGCGGCGTAAGCATCTGGAGGCGGGGTACGAGTTCGTCAACACCCCGCACATCACCAAGGAACATCTCTACATCACGTCGGGGCACCTGGAGTGGTACGCCGACGGGATGTTCCCGCCGATGCACATCGACGCCGAACTCGATGAGAACGGCGAGGTGCGCAAACCGGGGCAGGACTACTACCTCAAACCGATGAACTGCCCGATGCACCATCTGATCTACCGGGCACGGGGCCGGTCCTACCGCGAACTGCCGTTGCGGCTCTTCGAGTTCGGGTCGGTGTACCGGTACGAGAAGTCCGGCGTGGTGCACGGCCTCACCAGGGTCCGCGGGATGACCCAGGACGATGCGCACATCTATGCCACCCGGGAGCAGATGCGCGACGAGCTGACCTCGCTGCTGCGTTTCGTTCTGGATCTGCTCGGCGACTACGGCCTCGACGAGTACTACCTCGAGTTGTCCACCAAGGACCCGGAGAAGTACGTCGGCTCCGACGAGATCTGGGACGAGGCCACCGAGACGTTGCGTGAGGTGGCCGAGGCGTCGGGCCTGGATCTGGTGCCCGATCCGGGCGGCGCGGCGTTCTACGGTCCCAAGATCTCGGTCCAGGTCAAGGACGCGCTGGGGCGCAGCTGGCAGATGTCGACCATCCAGCTGGACTTCAACATGCCCGACCGGTTCGAGCTGGAGTACACCGCCCAGGACGGATCGCGTCGACGGCCCGTTCTGATCCACCGCGCGCTGTTCGGCTCGATCGAACGGTTCTTCGGGGTGCTCACCGAGCATTACGCCGGGGCGTTCCCGGCGTGGCTGGCCCCCGTGCAGGTGGTGGGCATCCCGGTCGCCGACACCCACGTCCCGTACCTGGAAGAGGTTGCCGCGCAGCTGAGGTCGCGCGGGGTGCGCGTCGAGGTCGACACCTCCGACGACCGGATGGCCAAGAAGATCGTCAACCACACGAATCAGAAGGTGCCGTTCATGCTGCTGGCCGGCGACCGTGACGTGGAAGGTGGGGCGGTCTCCTTCCGCTTCGGGGACCGGACGCAGATCAACGGGGTGGCCCGCGACGACGCGCTCGATGCGATCGTCAAGTGGATCGCCGACCGGGAGAACAGCGCGCCGACCGCCGAGTTGGTACAGGTAGGCGCCGGGAAGTGACCGATCCTGACGGCGAGCGGACCATCGTCGACCACGGAGTAGGCGAACCCGATCATCTGCAGCGGCTGTGGACACCGCACCGGATGAGCTACATCGCCGACGCCCCGAACCTGAAGGGCGGGTCCGCGGGTTCTTCCGAGCCGTTCACCGATATTCCGGAGATGTCCGACGAGGACGGGTTGATGGTGGCGCGCGGCGGGCAGGTCTATGCCGTGCTCAACCTCTACCCGTACAACCCCGGTCACCTCATGGTGGTGCCCTATCGCCGGGTGTCGGAGCTGGAGGATCTCACCGCGGCGGAGAGCGCCGAGCTGATGGCGTTCACCCAGAAGGCGATTCGCGTCATCAAGGCCGTCTCCCAGCCGCACGGTTTCAATGTCGGCCTCAACCTCGGTACCTCGGCGGGCGGCTCGCTGGCCGAGCATCTGCACATGCATGTCGTGCCGCGCTGGGGCGGCGACGCCAACTTCATCACCATCATCGGCGGGTCCAAGGTGATCCCGCAGCTGCTGCGGGAGACCCGGCAGCTGCTCGCCACCGAGTGGGCCCGGCAGAGTGGGCCCGACGAGGCGCGATGAGCAACCTCTTCCTCATGAGCCGCGCGGCCTACGCGAAACTGTCGCGGCCGATCGCCAAGGCGGCACTGCGCGCCGGGCTCACCCCCGACATCGTGACCATCGTGGGCACTGCGGGCACCGTGGTGTCCGCCCTCACGCTGTTCCCGGTCGGGCAGCTGTGGTGGGGTGCGTTCGCCGTGTTCGTCTTCGTGCTCGCCGACATGCTCGACGGTGCGATGGCCCGCGAACGGGGCGGTGGCACCCGGTTCGGTGCGGTGCTCGACGCCGCATGCGACCGGATCGCCGACGGCGCGGTGTTCGCGGGGCTGATGTGGTGGGCCGCCTTCGGCCTGGACAGCCCGTCGCTGGTGGTGGCCACGTTGATCTGTCTGGTCACCTCGCAGGTGATCTCCTACATCAAGGCGCGTGCCGAGGCCAGCGGGCTGCGCGGCGACGGCGGCCTCATCGAGCGCCCCGAGCGCCTGGTCATCGTGCTCGTCGGGGCCGGGCTGTCCGGCGTGCCGTTCCTGCACATGCCCTGGCTGGTGCACGTCGCCATGTGGCTGCTCGCGGTGGCCAGCGTCGTGACGGTGGCCCAGCGGTTGCATGCGGTGCGGGTGTCGCCGGGGGCGATGGACCGGCTTTCGCCCGCACCACCCGACGGCGAGGAAACGGAGTCGAGCGAGCCGTGACCATACTCGATCGCATCCCGTCCAGCGCATCGGACATGGGCTACGCGACCGGTTGGCGGTTGGTGCGTGCCATGCCGGAGTCGCTGGCCCGCAACGTATTCGAGGCCGGTGCCCGGTACGCGTCCAGGAACGGGGGACCCGATCAACTGCGCAGGAACCTGGCCAGGGTGACCGGCGTGGCCCCCGCGCAGGTCCCCGACGACCTGATGCGGGCCGCGCTGTCCTCCTACGCCCGGTACTGGCGCGAGGCGTTCCGGCTACCGTCGATGGACCTGCGGTCCGTCGCACAACGCCTCGACGAGGTGTTCATCGGCGCCGACAAGCTGCGGGCGGCCCACGACGCCGGCCGGGGTGGTGTGCTGGCGCTGCCGCACAGCGGAAACTGGGATATGGCCGGTGTGTGGCTCGCGCAGCACTACGGAACGTTCGCCACCGTCGCCGAACGCCTCAAACCCGAATCGCTGTACCGCCGGTTCATCGACTACCGGGAAAGCCTCGGCTTCGAGGTGTTCCCGCTCTCCGGCGGTGAACGGCCGCCGTTCGAACTGCTCGCCGAGCGACTGCGCGCCAACATGTTCGTGTGCCTGATGGCCGAACGCGACCTGACCCGCAGCGGGGTCCAGGTCGACTTCTTCGGTGAGCCCACCCGGATGCCCGCCGGGTCGGCCAAACTGGCCATCGAGACCGGCGCGCCGCTGCATCCGGCGCATGTCCACTACGACGGCGACGATTGTGTGGTCGAGGTGTTCGATGCGCTCGACACCTCCTCGGGTGACGTCGGGGTCGTCACGCAGGCACTGGCCGACCGGTTCGCCGAGAACATCGCCGCCCACCCGGAGGACTGGCACATGCTGCAGCCCCAGTGGATCGCCGACCTGTCCGACGAGCGCCGCGCCCGACTGGCGACCTGATATGCGTATCGGGATGGTCTGCCCCTACTCGTTCGACGTGCCCGGCGGCGTGCAGGCCCACGTGCTGCAGCTGGCCGAAGTGATGCGGTCCGGCGGGCATGACGTCAGCGTGTTGGCGCCGTCCTCCCCGCACGTCACCCTGCCCGACTATGTGGTGTCCGGCGGCAAGGCCGTCCCGATTCCCTACAACGGATCGGTGGCTAGGCTGCGGTTCGGGCCGGCGACTCACCGCATGGTCAAACGCTGGCTCATCGACGGTGACTTCGACGTGCTGCACCTGCATGAGCCCAACGCGCCGAGCCTGTCCATGCTGGCGCTGCAGGCCGCCGAGGGCCCGATCGTGGCGACGTTTCACACCTCGACGACGAAATCGTTGACGCTCAGTGTGTTTCAAGGAATTCTGCGGCCCTACCATGAGAAGATCGTCGGCCGGATCGCCGTCTCCGATCTGGCCCGGCGGTGGCAGATGGAGGCGCTCGGCTCGGACGCGGTGGAGATTCCCAACGGCGTCGACGTCGGGCAGTTCGCCCAGGCACCGCTGCTGGACGGCTACCCGAGGCCGGGCCGCTCGGTGCTGTTCCTCGGCCGCTTCGACGAACCCCGCAAGGGGATGTCGGTGCTGCTCGGGGCGCTGCCGAAGCTGGTGGAGCGGTTCGCCGACATCGAGATCATGATCGTGGGCCGCGGCGACGAGGACGAGCTGAGGGAGCGGGCGGGCAGGCTCGCCGGACATCTGCGGTTTCTGGGCCAGGCCGACGACGCCACCAAGGCCTCGGCCATGCGCAGCGCCGACGTCTACTGCGCCCCCAACCTCGGTGGCGAAAGCTTCGGCATCGTGCTGGTGGAGGCGATGGCGGCGGGCACCCCGGTGGTGGCCGGCGATCTGGACGCGTTCCGGCGCGTGCTGGACGACGGCACGGCGGGACGGCTGGTCCCGGTGGGGGATTCCGCGGCGCTGGCCGATGGCCTGATCGAGGTGCTCGCCGACGACGCGCTGCGCCGGCGCTACATCGCGGTCGCCGACGAGGCGGTGTGGCGTTACGACTGGTCGGTGGTTGCCGGCCAGATCATGCGGGTCTACGAGACCGTGACCGGCGCCGGAACCAAGGTGCGGGTGGCGTCATGACGATCTGGATCGTGGTCATCGGCCTCACCGTGCTGCTACTGGTGCTGTTGGGGGTCGGGGCGTGGGCCTACCAGACCGCACACCGCCTGGACCGTCTGCACGTCCGCTACGACCTGTCCTGGCAGGCCCTCGACGCGGCGCTGGCCCGGCGTGCGGTCGTGGCGCGGGCCGTTGCCGTCGACGTCTACGCCGGTGGCCCCCAGGGCAGACGCCTGGCCCGGCTGGCCGACATCGCGGAACGGGCCCCCCGGTCGGCACGCGAAGGCGCCGAGAACGACCTGTCGGCGGCGTTGGCCGCGGTCGACCCGTCGGCGCTGCCGCCCGCCCTGGTGGCCGAACTGGCCGACGCCGAAGCCAGGGTGTTGCTGGCCCGCCGGTTCCACAACGACGCCGTCCGCGACACCCTGGCGTTGCGGGAACGGCCCACGGTTCGCGCCCTGCGGCTCGGCGGAACCGCCGCACTGCCAACCTATTTCGAGATCGCCGAGCGGGCGGAATCGCCCGCCGAGCGGGCTCCGGCGCGCCGCCGCACCTCGGCTCGGGTGGTGCTGCTCGACGAGACCGGCGCGGTGCTGCTGCTGCGGGGCAGCGACCCGGCGATCGGGGACGACGCCCCGCACTGGTGGTTCACCGTGGGGGGCGCGGTCCAGGAGGATGAGAGCCTGCCGGGTGCCGCGGCCCGGGAGCTGGCCGAGGAGACCGGCCTGACCGTGGAGCCGTCGGCGCTCATCGGCCCGGTCTGGCGGCGCGACGCCGTGATCGACTTCAACTCGTCGGTGATCCGCAGCGACGAATTCTTCTTCCTGCACCGGACCCGACGGTTCGAACCGTCGGCGGCGGGGCACACCGCACTGGAGCGGCACTACATTCACGGTCACCGCTGGTGCGATGCGACAATGATCGCCGAGTTGGTCGCCGGCGGGGAGACCGTGTATCCGCTGCAGTTGGGCGAACTGCTGGCGGCGGCCACGGCCCTGGCGAGCGCGCCCGAACCGGTGCACCGCGAGCCGCAAGCCATCCGCTGACTGCGGATCCAATGGATTTGTCGGCACCATTAGACTGAATCAGTAGGAATTGGAGGAGATGGCAGTGGGAATCGGCGGTCAAAACGGTTCGAGCAACCAAACCGGCACGGCGCGGGTCAAGCGCGGGATGGCCGAGATGCTCAAGGGCGGCGTGATCATGGACGTCGTCACCCCCGAGCAGGCGAAGATCGCCGAGGGTGCGGGTGCGGTGGCGGTGATGGCGTTGGAGCGGGTCCCTGCCGACATCCGGGCCCAGGGTGGGGTGTCGCGGATGAGCGATCCGGACATGATCGAGGGCATCGTCTCGGCGGTGACCATCCCGGTGATGGCCAAGGCGCGGATCGGGCATTTCGTGGAGGCCCAGATCCTGCAGTCGTTGGGGGTGGATTACGTCGACGAGTCCGAGGTGTTGACCCCGGCCGATTACGCCAATCACATCGACAAGTGGCGTTTCACGGTGCCGTTCGTGTGCGGGGCGACCAACCTGGGCGAGGCGCTGCGCCGGATCACCGAGGGGGCGGCGATGATCCGTTCCAAGGGTGAGGCCGGCACCGGAGATGTGTCGAATGCGACCACCCACATGCGCAAGATCGGCGGCGAGATCCGTCGGTTGACCTCGATGAGCGAAGACGAGCTCTACGTCGCGGCCAAGGAACTGCAGGCGCCGTTCGAGTTGGTGGCCGAGGTGGCCCGGGCCGGCAAGCTGCCGGTGACGATGTTCACCGCGGGTGGGATCGCCACCCCGGCCGATGCGGCGATGATGATGCAGCTGGGTGCCGAGGGCGTGTTTGTCGGGTCGGGGATCTTCAAGTCCGGCAACCCCGCGCAGCGGGCCGCGGCGATCGTGAAGGCCACCACCTTCCACGACGACCCCGATGTGTTGGCCAAGGTGTCGCGCGGGCTGGGTGAGGCCATGGTCGGCATCAACGTCGAGGAGATCGCCCAGCCGCACCGGCTCGCCGAACGCGGCTGGTAAATACCTCCTATGGCGATCGAAGAGATCCTCGACCTGGAGCAGCTCGAGGTCAATATCTATCGCGGTGGCGTGTTCAGCCCGGAGAGCGGCTTTCTGCAGCGCACCTTCGGCGGGCACGTGGCGGGCCAGTCGCTGGTCTCGGCGGTCCGCACGGTGGAGCCGGCCTTCCAGGTGCACTCGCTGCACGGCTATTTCCTGCGGCCGGGGGACGCCCGGTCGCCCTCGGTCTACATCGTGGAGCGCATCCGCGACGGCGGCTCGTTCTGCACCAGAAGAGTGAGCGCGGTTCAGCACGGCGAGACCATCTTCACGATGTCGGCCTCATTCCAGACCGACCAGACCGGCATCGACCATCAGGACGTCATGCCCGAGGCGCCGGCCCCCGACGACCTGCCCGGGTTCCGGTCGGGGGGAGCGTTCGACGACGCCGGCTTCGCCCAGTTCGCCGAATGGGACGTCCGGATAGTGCCGCGTGACCTGGTGGCGCGGCTGCCGGGCAAGGCGTCGCAGCAGCAGGTGTGGTTCCGGCACCGCGACCCGCTGCCCGACGACCACGTGCTGCACATCTGCGCACTGGCCTATATGAGCGATCTCACCCTGCTGGGCTCGGCCCAGGTCAACCACCTCGATGTGCGTAAACAGCTGATGGTCGCATCACTGGACCACGCCATGTGGTTCATGCGGCCGTTCCGGGCCGACGAGTGGCTGCTCTACGACCAGTCGTCGCCGTCGGCGTGCGGGGGCCGATCGCTGACCCAGGGCAAGATCTTCACCCGGACCGGCGAGCTGGTCGCGGCCGTGATGCAGGAGGGGCTGACCCGCTTCAAACGCGACTTCCCGTCCGCGGCGACGAAGTGAGCGTCCACGTCGGGGTGCTCGCCCTGCAGGGCGACACCCGCGAACACCTGGCCGCGTTGCGTGAGGCGGGGGCCGAGGCGTCCACCGTGCGCAGGCTGACCGAACTCGATGCGGTCGACGCGCTGGTGATCCCCGGCGGGGAGTCGACCGCGATGAGCCATCTGCTGCGTGAATTCGACCTGCTGGAGCCGTTGCGCGCCCGGATCGCCGACGGGCTGCCCTGTTACGGGTCGTGTGCCGGGATGATTCTGCTGGCCACCGAGATCGCCGACGCCGGCGTGACCGGACGCGAGGCACTGCCCCTCGGCGGAATCGATATGACGGTGCGGCGCAACGCCTTCGGCCGTCAGGTGGATTCGTTCGAGGGCGATATCGACTTCGAGGGGCTCGACGCACCGGTACATGCGGTGTTCATCCGGGCGCCGTGGGTGGAGCGGGTCGGCCCCGGCGTGCAGGTGCTGGCCCGTGCGGCCGACCACATCGTCGCGGTGCGCCACGGCACCATGCTCGCGACGTCGTTTCACCCGGAGATGACTGGCGACCGCCGCGTGCACAAGCTGTTCGTCGACTCGCTGTAGGGCATCACAGTAAAGCCACGGCAGCCGCATAGCTCGGACAAAGCCATGCCGTCCTTAATGGTGCTGTGACGACGACGCGCCTGAGGTTGCCAATTCTGCTGATCGTCACCGCGGTCGCCTATCTGTGGAACATCACCGTCAATGGGATGGGCAACCAGTTCTATGCCGCCGCGGCGCAGGCGGGTTCGACGAACTGGAAGGCCCTGCTGTTCGGCTCGTTGGACCCGGACAACTTCATCACGGTCGACAAACCGCCGGTGTCGCAGTGGGTGATGGGGCTGTCCGGTCACCTCTTCGGTTTCAGCAGCGCCAGCATGTTGATCCCCGAGGCATTGATGGCCGTCGCAGCCGTCGGCCTGCTCTACGCCGCGGTGGACCGGATCGCCGGGACCGGTGCCGCACTGCTGGCGGGCATGGTGCTGGCACTGACTCCGGTGGCGGCGTTGATGTTCCGGTTCAACAATCCCGATGCCGCGATGGTGCTGTCGATGACGGCCGCGGCGTACTGCGCGGTGCGCGCACTGCAGCGGGCCGGCGCCGTCTGGCTTGCCCTCGCCGGTGCCGCACTGGGTTTCGCCTTCCTGGCCAAGATGCTCGAAGGGCTGATGGCCGTGCCCGCGATCGGGCTGGTGTACCTGCTGGCGGCGGCAGGCCCGGTGCGGCGGCGGCTGGTGCACCTGCTGGGTGCGGTCGCGGCTTTCCTGGTGTCGGCGGGCTGGTTCGTGGTACTCACCCTGGTGTGGCCGACCTCGTCGCGGCCGTATCTCGCGGGGTCGACCGACAACAACTTCATGAATCTCGTGCTGGGCTACAACGGGTTCGGCCGGGTCCTCGGTCACAACCACACCGGGTTCGGTGACCCCGGCGGTCTGTCCCGATTGTTCGGCGGCGAGTTCGGCTTCGAGATCGGGTGGCTGCTGCCCGCGGCGTTGCTGGCGGTGCTGCTGGTGCTGGCGTCGCGGGGGCGGGCCCCGCGCACCGATCTGGTCCGGGCCGGCGCCATCCTGTTCGGGACCTGGCTCGTCGTCGATGCCCTGGTGCTGAGCTTCATGAAGTCGATGGTCCACCCGTACTACTGCCTGTCGCTGGCTCCGGCGGTCGCGGCGATATTCGGCATCGGGATCGCCGAGATGTGGCACCACCGGGGGCGGCGTCCTCATCGGATCGGTTTGGCGGCAATGCTTCTCGTCGCCGGCGGATGGGGGTGGTGGATGCTGGGACGCAACGCGTCGTGGCTGCCGGCGCTGCGGTGGGCGATCCTGATGGTGGTCATGGCGGCAACGGCGGTGCTGCTGTGGGCGCTCGGTTCGCCGGCGCGCCGACGGTTGGCAACGGCGGCCATGGCGGTAGCCCTGACTGCGGGACTGGCCGGATCGGCCGCCTACACCGTCGCCACCCTCGGCCAGGCCCACACCGGTGGCGGGCCAAGGGTCGGCCCGCCGTCGGCGGAACACCGGCACGGCTGGCCCGGGCAGGACGACGACAGCGCCCAGCTCGACGCGATGCTGAGGGCCACCCACACCGAATGGTCGGCGGCGATCAACCGGTCCTCGGCCGCGGCGGGCCTGGAACTGGCCTCGCACACTCCGGTCATGGCGATCGGCGGTTTCACGGGTAGCGATCCGGTGCCGACGCTGAGCCAGTTCGAGGCCGCGGTGGCCGGCCATGCGGTCACCTACTACATCGACCCGATCAGCAAGGGGCCACATTCACCGATGTTCGGCCGTAACACCCACACCGACATCACGGATTGGGTGCGCACCCGCTTCGCGGTGACCCGGGTTGGCTCGGACCGCGTCTACGACCTGCGTGTGCCTGCCCGGCTGACCAGCCACGTAGACTGAATAGCCGGAATTTCACCAGAAAGAGGGCGTACCTGCATGAGCGGCCATTCCAAGTGGGCCACCACCAAACATCAGAAGGCCGTCAAAGACGCGCGCCGCGGTAAAGAATTCGCGCGGTTGATCAAGAACATCGAGGTCGCGGCCCGGACGGGCGGCGGTGACCCCGCGGGCAACCCGACGCTGTACGACGCCATCCAGAAGGCCAAGAAGACCTCGGTGCCCAATGACAACATCGAGCGGGCCCGCAAGCGCGGCGCCGGCGAGGAGGCGGGCGGCGCCGACTGGCAGCCCATCACCTACGAGGGCTACGGACCCAACGGCATCGCCGTGCTGATCGAGTGCCTCACCGACAACAAGAACCGCGCCGCGGGCGAGGTCCGGGTGGCGATGACCCGCAACGGCGGCAATATGGCCGACCCGGGCTCGGTGTCCTACCTGTTCTCCCGCAAGGGCGTGGTGACGCTGGAGAAGAACGACCTCACCGAGGACGATGTCCTGCTGGCCGTGCTCGAGGCCGGAGCCGAGGAGGTCAACGACCTCGGGGACAGCTTCGAGATCATCTCCGAGCCCACCGACCTCGTCGCGGTGCGAACCGCACTGCAGGATGCGGGCATCGACTACGAATCCGCCGAGGCCAGCTTCCAGCCGTCGGTGACCGTCCCGGTCGACGTGGACGGGGCGCGCAAGCTGCTCAAGCTGGTCGACGCGCTCGAGGACAGCGACGACGTGCAGGACGTCTGGACCAACATCGACATTCCCGACGACGTCGCGGCCCAGCTCGACGAGGAGTAACCGCTAGCCTGCATCCATGCCAGATCCACCGCCGTTCAGCCCGACCGTCGGGCTCCTGACGGTGAGCCGGGTATGGGAGGCGGCCTTCGCCGCCGCGCTCAAACCGCTGGGGCTGACCCCCCGAAAGTACGGGCTGCTCGGGCATATCCGGGGCAATCCGGACCTCTCGTTCAGTGAGCTCGCCCGACGATCCCGCATCACGGTGCAGAGTGCGCACACCGCCGTCGCGGCGTTCGTCGAGGCCGGGCTGGTCGACGATGCCACCGCACACGCCGGCGCCGCGTCGGCCCTGCGGGTCACGGCGGCGGGGGAGTCGCTGCTGGCCCGGGCGGCCGGGGTGGTGGCCGGCCTCGACGAGCAGTTCGTCGCCCAGCAACCCGAGCTGACTGCGGCATTGCGCGCGTATATGGCGAGGTGGTTGTCCGAGACTCGCTAACCTTCAGTTATCCTGAAGGTTATGAGCCTGCGTCACTACTTGCGCCGACCGCCGGCCGTGACCGCCGCCGAGGCGGTCCGCCTGATCGGGGACGGTGCGGTCATCGTCGACGTCCGTCGCACGTTCGAATGGAACCGGGTGCATATTCCGGGTGCGGTGCACATGCCGCTCGAAGCGCTGCCGGGTCACTGCCTGGAGCTCCCCGAGGACCGTTTGCTGATCACCTTCTGCACCGGCGGCCTGCGATCGGCCGGAGCGGCGAATTTGTTGGTGGAGAACGGTTTCGAGGCGGTCAATATGAGCGGTGGCCTCATTCACTGGCGTGCCGCCGGCGGCCCGCTCACCCCTTGAGCAGCGCCTCGGCGATCGGGGTGTCGCCGGAGATCAGCTCGAAGGTGCGGCCCGCGGCATCGGGTGCGTCCAGCACCGCGAGCAGCACGCCCGCGACGTCGGCCCGGGAAACGCTGCCACGTCCGGTGGACTCCGCGACGGTGACCTTCCCGGTGCCGGCCTCATCGGTGAGGCGTCCCGGGCGCACGATCGTGGTGCGCAGCCCGCTGCGGGCCCGCACATCGGCGTCGGCATCGGATTTGGCCCGGATGTAGGCGCGGAACACGTCGTCGTAGCCGTCGTCGAGGGAGCGGTCGTCGGCGGAGATCGCCGACACCATCACATAGCGGTCCACGCCCGCGGCCTCGGCCGCGTCGGCGAGCAGAATCGCGGCGTCGCGGTCCACCGTGGCTTTACGCGCGATGCCGCTACCCGGCCCGGCGCCGGCGGCGAACACCACGGCGTCGGCACCACGCACGGCCTCGGCCACCTGTGTCACCGATGCCTGCTCCAGATCGAGCACGACGGCCTCGGCTCCGGCCGCCCGCAGGTCGGCCACCTGGGCCGGATTGCGGATCAGGCCGATCGCCGAATCGCCCCGATCGGCCAGCAGCTTCTCCAGGATGAGGGCGATCTTTCCGTGTCCACCGGCGATGACGATGCGCATTGACCCGACGTTACCCGCTTGTCAGGAACGTGCCGATCGCCCCGGCCGTCTGCTCGGGTTGGTCGAGCATGGTCAGCACGTAGGCGTCGTCGACGAATCGCAATTCGGCGTTGGGCATCAGATCGGCCAGCCTGCGGCCGTGCTCGGCGGGCATCACCGGGTTATCGCTCCACAACACCAGTGCCGGCCCGGTGAACTCGCGGAGTGCCTCGGTGGACCGGATCAGCTCGGCATCGTCGAATGTGGTCCTGCTGTAGGCGATCAGATTGCGACGGATGCGCTTGTCGGCCAGGGCGGAATCCGTCCAGTACTCGATGATCTGTTGGGGGACAGGATGTTTGGCCATCTGGCCGAACAGTAGCCACTGGCGGCGCAACCAGCCGATCCGCAGCTGTCGCAGGGCGAACGAAACGGTTCCGGTGCTGCGGGTGGCCAGCCAGGTGACCTTGCCGGGGAACCCGGGTGGAAAGTTCTCGAAGGCCTCCGACGGGCAGAGCACGAGGCGGGTGACCCGTTTGTCGCGTCCGGCGGCGGTGAGAAACAGCGGCCCGCCCCAGTCGGTGACCACGAGGGTGACGTCGACCAGATCCAGCGCGTCGAGAAAGTCGGCGACGACGCCCACCATGCCGAAGAGCGTCAGATCGGCGTCCTCACGCACGGGCAGGTGATGCCCCCCGATCGGCAGCACCGGCAGCAGGTAGCGGAATCCGTCGGGCAGCAAGGGCAGCGTCAGGTCCCACTGGGTGTCGTTCATCAGCACCCCGTGCAGGAGCACCACCGGCGGTCCGGCCGGATCGCCCTCCTCCCGGTATTCGATCGTTCCTGCGGCGACGTCGACGCGTTTCATCAAAGGCCTCCCGGGATTAGAACCATAATTCTAGAACTTATGCTCTAGTCTGGCCGTGGGAGGTTCGGATGGCAAGGTCCACGCGTGAGGCGATCCTGACCGCGGCGGCGGAACTGATGCGCCACAAGGGCTATGCGGCGGTCGGCATGAAGGACATCGTGGCCGCCTCCGGTGCGCCGATCGGTTCGCTCTATCACCACTTCCGCGGCGGTAAGCGTCAGATCGCCATGGAGGCGCTGGTCAGCGCGGGCGCCGCCTACGGTCTGCTGATCCCGACCATCATCGACGGCTACGACGACCTCGGGCAGGCGATCGAGGGCGCGTTCAGCCAGGCCGCCGACCATATGGCGGGCATGGGATTCGCCAACATGTGCCCGGTCGGCAGCGTGGCCGCCGAGACCGCCGACGTCGAGGAGGACCTGCGCCGGACCGCGGCGGGGGTCTTCACCGCCTGGTTCGACGGCGGCGTGGCCTACTTCGAATCGCGGGGTCTGGACCCCGACCTGGCCCGTGAGGTCACGGTCGCCCTGATCGGCGCCCTGGAGGGCGCGTTCACCCTGGCCCGTACCCTGCGCGATGTCGAACCGCTGCTGGTGGGCGGCCGGGCCCTGGGCAGGCAGTACCGGGGTGTGTCCTTGCGTCAACCCGTCGCCGCCGCACGCTAGGCTCTCGAACAGATGTTCTGACGAAGGGGTTCGCGTGCGGGTGATGGGAGTCGATCCCGGGTTGACGCGTTGCGGCCTGTCGGTGATCGAGAGCGGAAAGGGCCGACAGGTCACCGCGCTCGACGTGGACGTGGTCCGCACCGCCGCCGACCTGCCGCTGCAGAAACGCCTCCTGGTGATCAGCGACGCCGCTGAGTACTGGATGGACACCCACCGTCCCGATGTGATCGCGATCGAGCGGGTGTTCTCCAACCAGAACGCCAACACCGCGATGGGCACCGGGCAGGCCGGTGGCGTGATCGCGCTGGCCGCCGCCCGCCGCGACATCGACGTGTACTTCCACACCCCGAGTGAGGTCAAGGCCGCCGTCACCGGCAACGGTCGCGCCGACAAGGCTCAGGTCACCACGATGGTCACGAGAATCCTTGAGCTGCAGCAGAAGCCGACACCCGCCGACGCCGCGGACGCGCTGGCGCTTGCGATCTGTCACTGCTGGCGGGCGCCGATGATAGCCAGGATGGCCGCGGCCGAGGCGATGGCGGCCCAGCAGCGCCGTAAGTATCAGGCCCGGTTGAAGGCGGTGCGCGGATGATCGCGTCGGTTCGTGGTGAGGTCATCGACATCGCGCTCGACCATGCGGTCATCGAGGCCGCCGGGGTCGGCTACAAGGTGATGGCGACGCCCGCCACGCTGGCCACGCTGCGCCGCGGCGCCGAATCCAGGCTCATCACCGCGATGATCGTGCGCGAGGATTCGATGACCCTGTACGGGTTCCCCGACGGAGAGGCCCGGGATCTGTTCCTGACCCTGCTCGGGGTGTCCGGCGTGGGCCCCAAGATCGCGCTGGCGACGCTCGCCGTCCACGATGCCCAGGCGCTGCGTCAGGCACTGGCCGACGGCGACGTGACCGCACTGACCCGAGTGCCCGGCATCGGCAAGCGGGGCGCCGAACGGATGGTGCTGGAGCTTCGCGACAAGATCGGGCCGGTCACGCCCACCGCGGCCGGTGGATTCACCGGCCACTCGGTGCGCGCACCGGTGGTGGAAGCCCTTGTCGGCCTTGGTTTTGCGGCCAAACAGGCCGAGGAGGCCACCGACAAGGTGCTGGCCAACGATCCGGAGGCCACCACCTCGGCGGCGTTGCGGGCGGCGTTGTCGATGCTTGGTAAGAAGTAGGCATGGGCCGATTCGACGACGACGCCGCCGCCGATGAACCCGACGACCGGGAGGTGTCACCGGCGCTCACCGTCGGGGAAGGCGATATCGACGCCAGCCTGCGGCCCCGCTCGCTCGGCGAGTTCATCGGTCAGCCCCGGGTCCGCGAGCAGCTGCAACTGGTTCTCGAAGGTGCCAAGAACCGCGGCGGCACACCGGATCACATCCTGCTGTCCGGTCCGCCGGGGCTGGGTAAGACGTCGCTGGCGATGATCATCGCCGCCGAGCTGGGTACCTCGCTGCGGGTCACGTCCGGGCCCGCGCTGGAACGTGCCGGCGACCTGGCCGCGATGCTGTCCAACCTGGTCGAACACGATGTGCTGTTCATCGACGAGATCCACCGCATCGCCCGGCCCGCGGAGGAGATGCTCTACCTGGCGATGGAGGATTTCCGCGTCGACGTCGTCGTCGGGAAGGGGCCGGGCGCCACCTCGATCCCGCTGGAAGTCGCGCCGTTCACCCTCGTCGGCGCCACCACCCGGTCGGGTGCGCTCACCGGACCGCTGCGGGACCGGTTCGGTTTCACCGCCCATATGGATTTCTACGAGCCGACCGAGTTGGAGCGGGTGCTGTCCCGGTCGGCGGGCATCCTCGGTATCGAACTGGGCGCCGAGGCCGGCGCGGAGATCGCCCGGCGGTCCCGCGGCACACCGCGGATCGCCAACCGGCTGCTGCGCCGCGTGCGCGACTATGCCGAGGTGCGCGCCGACGGCGTCATCACCCGCGATATCGCCAAGGCCGCCCTTGAGGTGTACGACGTCGACGAGCTCGGCCTCGACCGGCTGGACCGCGCGGTGCTGTCCGCGCTGACCCGCAGCTTCGGCGGCGGGCCGGTCGGGGTGTCCACGCTTGCGGTCGCGGTGGGAGAGGAGGCGACCACGGTCGAGGAGGTCTGCGAGCCGTTCCTGGTCCGCGCCGGCATGGTCGCCCGCACGCCGAGGGGGCGGGTGGCCACTCCGCAGGCCTGGACTCATCTGGGCCTGCGACCGCCGGTTACCGGCCTCGGCCAGGCCGGGCTGTTTGAATAGCGGCATGCTCACCGCCGGTTTGGTCTTCGCTGCGCTGGCCGCAGCCCTGCACGTCTACATCTTCGTGATGGAATCGCTGACCTGGACGTCGCCGCGCACCCGCGCGACCTTCGGTACGACGGCCGAGGAGGCCGAGGCGACCAAGGAGCTGGCCTTCAACCAGGGTTTCTACAATCTGTTCCTTGCGATCGTCACGGCTATCGGCATCATCGCAGTAGCGTTGGGGCACAATGGCGTTGGTGCGGCACTGATCCTGGCTGGGGTCGGATCGATGCTTGCGGCCGCGGTGGTGCTGCTGGCCTCATCGCCCGATAAGGCGCGCGCGGCTGTCACCCAGGGCGCATTGCCGTTGGTCGCAGTGGTTTTGGTGGTGGCGGCGCTGCTCGGTTAAGCGGCCGGCTTGTTGACCACGATGTGAACCTCTCGGGTGAGAGTCCGTATCCCGCCCGGTAGCGGCGGCGCCGTGGAGCGGTAGGTGGCTCCGGTGGGGGTGATGTATTCGGTGGTGTGACGGCCGTTCTCGTCGACACCGGCCACCACCGTCCAGCCGGGGCTTTCCTTCACGTAATTGCAGCGTTCGCAGAGGCCCTGACCGTTGGCGGCGCTGGTGGGCCCGCCACGGTGGTGCGGCGTGATGTGGTCGAAGTGACGGATGGGGGCGTTGCAATAGGGGGTGCGGCAGGTCTGGTCCCTCGTGGCGATCAGCCGGGCGAGGCCTTTGGGGAAGCGCCGGGCCCGGGATTCCATCGCGACCAGTGCTCCGGTGTCGGGGCGAGCGTAGAGCCGCCGCAGAGAGGCCCAGGAGTCGTCATTCACGACGGCGCGCTCGATCATCCGACGTGCCATGGTGGCCGGGATGGGCCCGTAGCCCGACAGATGCGCCGGTTGCGCACTACCGCCCAGCAGCGTCTCGTCGGAAAGCACGAGGCTGACCGTGACGGGAATCGGGGTGGCGGTGTCGCGGCCGGTGACGCGGGCGACGAACGTGTCGGCCATGGCCTGACCGCGGTTGCGGCCGTCGGAGCACTCATCGGCCGCCTGACTCAGCGTGGCCTGCACTGTGGCGGCATCGGCCGCGGGCAGCACCGCGGTCACGATCGCCATGGCGTCCGGGGCGGGGCGGAACCTGACGTCGCGGTCTTCGGGTGCCCTGGTGGCGCGGTCGATCACGGCCTGCGGGTCCAGCCGGCAGACAATCTCCTTCGCGGACGCCCTCACCCGCGTATCGCCGAGACCGAGCAGTGCGGTGGTGTCGGCGCAGAGTTCGTCGTCGAGGCGGCGCCGGTCATCGGGTGACAGGCAGGCCGCTTCCCGCACGATCAGCTGTGCGCGCCATTCGGTAAGCGTCCCGGACCGCAACGCGGCCAGGGTGTGGGGCAGGTCATGGACCAGGATTCGGGCGTCGTTCAGATGCTGCGTGCCGCGGGTCGGCGAGTCCTGGCGGGCGAGACCGATTTCGGCGCCGAGGCCGCGTCCGCGGCGCCTGAGCGGGATCCCGGCGGCGGATTCGGCGGCGTGGCGCGCCGTGTCAAGAGCCACGGTGACAACGGCCTGCTCGGCCGCCGCGGCCGATTTGAGGCGCTCCAAGTCGGCGAGGCGATGACGCAGCGTGGCCTGATCGGCACCCGAGGTGAACTGCGTCAACCCGTCGTCATCGAACATGGATCGGACTATGCCACGGGGGTCTGACAACTTTGCTGCCCCGCGCGCCGGTTCCTGGCTGCGGTGACCGTTTGATGCAGCAGGACGGCGATGGTGGTTGGGCCGACTCCGCCGGGCACCGGCGTGATGAGCCCGGCCTTTTCGGAAGCGGCGGCATACTCGACGTCTCCGACGTTGCCGGGGTTGTAGCCGGCGTCGATCACCACCGCTGCCGGTTTGATCCAGTCGCCCTTGATGAGTTCGGGTTGGCCGACCGCGGCCACGACAATGTCCGCGTCCGCGACGATCCGGGGCAGGTTCGTGGTGCGGGAGTGACAGTAGGTCACGGTGGCGTCCCTCGCGAGCAGCAGCATCCCGACGGGCTTGCCCAGGATCGGGCTGCGGCCGACCACGACCGCATGCAGGCCGGTGGGAGCGACATCGTAGGCGTCGAGCAGGCGGATGATCCCGGCCGGCGTGCACGAATGGAACCCGGCTCCACCGAGAGCCATCGCCGCGAACGACGCTTTCGTCACGCCGTCGACGTCCTTGCTCGGCGCGATGGCTTCGAAGACCGCGCGCTCGTCGATCGATGCGGGCATCGGATGTTGGACCAGAATGCCGTCGACGTTCTGGTCATCAGAGAGAGCCGCTACCAGGGCGATGACATCGTCGGTGGTCGCCGTCGCGTCCAGGTGGTATCTGCGTGAATCCAGTCCGGTGCTGCGGCAGCGGTTGACCTTCATCCGGACATAGGTGTGCGAGGACGGGTCATCGCCGATCAGAACTGTTGCCAGACAGGCCTTTCAGCCGGCCTCCTGCTCGAACTCGGCCGCCCGCTCTTGGGTTTCGGCCAGAATGGTGCCGGCGACATGTACTCCGTCGATGATTGTTGCGGCCATAGAGCTGCTCCTCACGAGTGAGGAGCACCCAGGCGGTCGATGCGTCCAGATTCTGCTTCCCGGTGGTGTTCCACCTGCGCCAGTCGCCAAACTGCATTCTACGTCCGATTGGCCGCGGTCCGGATGGGACCGCGGCCGCTCAGGGGGATCTTCCCTTGTGGGGAAGTTGGTTACAGCAGGCCGAGCTGCTGCAGGTTGGTGATGTACTGGACGATGACCGGCGCCGTGACGTGTGGAATGTCCTTGTCGGGCCCGATCTTTGCTTCCTGTACCGCGTTTCGGAAGACGTCGGTGGGTGCCATCGCGCCGTTGAGGGCAACGCCGGGCTGCTGGTAGTTGTGCAGCAACGGCAGCAGCGAAGCCTGGCGCTGCTTGTCGGGCAGGGCCCGCAGCGTGGTCTCGAACCGTTGCAGCCAGGTGGCGTAATCGTCGATCCGGTGCACCGGGTAACCGGCCTCGATCAGCCAGTCGACGAACTCGTCGAGACCGATACCGTCGTCGTAGGGGTTCATCACGTGATAGGTCTCGAACCCCTGGCTCGAATCCTGAGTCACGCGCACGCCCAGCGTCGAGATGGCCTCGGCGATGAATTCCACGGGCAGGCCGTCGTAGTGGGCGCGTTGGCGGTTGCCGTCGGCGTCGAGTTGGTAGAACGAGCCGGGGGCGATGCCGGTCGCGACCAGGCTGAACATCATCCTGGTGAACATGTCGGGCAGGTTGAGCTGGCCGGTGTAGGTGGTGTCGGCCAGGATCATGTCGCAGCGGAACACCGCGACGGGCAGGCCGCACAGATCGTTGGCTTCGCGCAGCAGGACCTCGCCGGCCCATTTGCTGTTGCCGTAGCCGTTGGCGTAGGAGTCGTCGACCCGCCGGGTCGGGCTGATCACCCGGATGTCGGCATCTTCGACGAACTCGCCGGGCTCGATGCCCGCGCCCACACCGATCGTCGACACGTAGACGAACGGTTTGATGGTGGTGGTCAGCGCGATCCTGACGAGTTCGGCGGTGCCCAATGCGTTCGGTCCGAACAGCTGGCTGTAGGGCAGCACGTGGTTGACCAGTGCGGCCGGGTCGACGATCAGGTCGACGTCATCGGCTAGCCGCTGCCAGGTGGCGCGGTCCAGACCGAGATCGGCCTCGCCCTTGTCGCCGGCGAGCACCTCGAGGTGCTCGGCCGCCAGTTCCCGGTAGTGGGTAAGCAGTTTCGGGTCGCCGGTGTCGAAGGTCTTGTCCAGTCGGGCGCGGGCCTCCTGGTCGGACTTCGCCCGGACCAGGCAGATGACCTTGCCGTCGACCAGATCCATCCGCTCCAGCCATTCCAGGGCCAGGTAGCGGCCCAGGAAGCCGGTCGCGCCGGTCAGCAGCACGGTGCGGACCTCGGCGGGTGCCTTGGGCAGCGATGGTGCGGCGGCCAGGGTGTCGGCGTCGATGAACTTGTCCAGGGACAGATCGCTTGCGTGCACCTCGGTGGCGTCCCGGCCGTGCACCAACGCGTAGGTCGGCCGCTTGGAACCGTGCCGCTCGCCGTCGATGTAGGCGGCGATGGCGGCCAGGTCGGTGGCCGGGCTGACGATCACGCCGACCGGCACGTCGACATCGAAGATCTCGTGGAGCAGATTCGAGAAAGTCAAGGCCGACAGCGAATCGCCACCCAGATCGGTGAAGTGCGCGTCGGGCCGCAGGTCGCCCGCGGAGGCGCCGAGCAGGGCGCCGGCGGCGCGGCCAACGGTGTCGAGCACCGGTCCGGTTGCGCCGCTGCGGCGCAGCTCGCGCAGCTCGTTGGCCTGGACGTCGGCCAGCTCGGTGTAGAGCTGCTCCAGACGATCGCCGTAGTGCGCCTTCAGTTTCGGCCGAGCCAGCTTGCGGATACCGGTCAGCAGGCCGTTCTCCAAAGTGAAAGGCGTTGTCTCGACCAGAAAGTCGCGTGGGATCTCGTAGGACTGCAGACCGGCGGCGCGCGCCGCGTCCTGCAGGGAGTCGCCGATCGCCGCCTTCGATGCGGCCGGATCGGTCGGCACCACGACGGCGAGCAGGTAGGAGCGGGCACTGTTGCCGTAGATGTAGATCTGGCGCACCAGCGGGCTGTCGCCGAACACCGCCTCGAGCTTGGACACGGTGACGAACTCGCCCTGCGAAAGCTTGAGCACATTGTTGCGGCGGTCCAGGTATTCGACCTGATCCGGTCCGAGCTCGGCGACGATGTCACCGGTGCGGTAATACCCGTCCTCGTCGAACATCTCGGCGGTGATCTCGGGACGCTTGTAGTAGCCGGGGAACATCTGCTCGGATTTGATCAGCAGCTCACCGCGCGGATGGGGCTGATCGGTGCGGAAGTAGCCCAGGTCGGGCACGTCGACCAGCTTGTAGTCGATCACCGGCGGACGCTGGATGTGTCCGTCGACGAAGACCGAACCCGCCTCGGTCGAGCCGTAGCCCTCCAGTAGGTGCATGTCGATCAGACTCTCCACCCAGGTCTTCATCTCGGTGGAGATCGGCGCCGAACCGGTCAGCGCCGATACGAACCGTCCGCCCAGGACGTTGTCCCGCACGTCGGCGAGGACGGCGCCTTCGGATCCGGGGCCGCGCTGATCCAGCCGGCTCTGGTACTCCTGGAAAAGCATGTCCCAGATGCGCGGTACGAAGCTGAGCTGAGTCGGTCGGACCAGGGCCAGATCCTGCAGGAAGGTGGACAGGTCGCTGCGGGCGGCGAAGTAGGCCGTGCCGCCGGAACTGATGGTGCCGTAGAGGATTCCGCGACCCATGACGTGGCTCATCGGCATGAAGTTGAGGGTGATGGCCGGCAACACGCTCTGGTTCTCGTCCCAGCTGGCCTTCGAGGCGATGTTCCACATGTTGGCCACCTTGCGTTCCGGGTACATCGCGCCCTTCGGCGTCCCGGTGCTACCCGATGTGTAGACCAACAGGGTCAACGGATCGTCGTACCCGGACACGTACAGCGGCGCATCGGCCAGGGTCCGGCCACGGTCGAGCACGTCGGTCATGGATTCGACGACCACGCCGGTGCCGGAGAGGGCGGCCTTGGCGGCCTCGAACGCCTCGTGCTGGTCGTCGACCTCCGGCCGGTAGTCGAAGACGACGAGCCGTGCCGGCGTGGCCCCGGTGACGATGAGTTCGACTGCGTCGTCGAGGAAGTCGACGCTCGAGGCGATCAGCTTGGGTTGGGTCTCGGCGACGATCGGCTGCAGCTGCGCGACCGGAGCGCTGGTCTGCAGCGGTACCGACACCGCGCCGAGTTCGATCAGGGCGATATCGATCGTGGTGTAGTCCACGCTGGTGAATCCGAGGATGGCGACCCGGTCGCCGGGCTTCACCGGATGGTTGTGCCAGGCGTTGGTGACGGCCTGGACCCGGCCGCCGAGCTGACGGTAGGTGATGGTCTCGAAGCGCGGCAGCAGTTCGGCCGTCGTGCGGCCGTCCGCTCCGGTGACCAGTTCGACGGCGCGCTGTCCGAGCGCGGGCCGTTCGGCATAGCCGGTCATGACTTCTCTGACCACCGCGGGAAGGCGAAGGTCCGGATTGTCGGCTGCCGAGCTGACGGCATCGCTGGGACGGGCGTCGGCAAACTGCTGGTCGGTGGCGTACAAATGTGCGAGCCGACGTTGGAGCCGGTCCTCGCGGGTTTCGTTCGACAAAATTATCCCCTGAGCAAATCAAATCGTTAGTAGGCGGTTGCGACGCCTACCAATAACTACGTTAGTAAAACTAACTATATTCCGATATGCCAGCTCAGGGAGTGCGATATGCATCACCCCCGGACCGGTGCGGCCCGGGGGTGATGCGAGGCGGACTCAGAGCAGGCCGAGCTGCTGCAGATCGGTGATGTATTTGACGATGACCTCCCTGGTGACGTGCGGAATGTCCTTGTCGGGCCCGATCTTGGCTTCCTGTACCGCGTTTCGGAACACGTCGGTGGGTGCCATCGCGCCGTTGAGTGGAACGCCGGGCTGCTGGTAGTTGTGCAGCAACGGCAGCAGCGAGGCTTGGCGCTGCTTGTCCGGCAGGGCCCGCAGCGTGCTCTCGAAGCGCGCCACCCACTCGTGGTAGTCGGCGATGCGCTGGATCGGGTAGCCGGCCTCGACCAGCCAGTCGACGAACTCGTCCATGCCGATGCCGTCGTCGTACGGGTTCATCACGTGGTAGGTCTCGAAGCTCTCGACCGATTGCGCGCCCAGCGTCGAGATCGCCTCGGCGATGAACTCCACCGGCAGGCCGTCGTAGTGGGCCCGCTGCCGCTTCCCGTCGGCACCCAGCTCGTGGAAGGAACCCGGTGCGATACCGCTCGCCACGAGGCTGAACATCATGCGGGTGAACATGTCTGGCAGGTTGAGCTGACCGGTGTAGGTGGTGTCGGCCAGGATCATGTCGCAGCGGAACACCGCGACGGGCAGTCCGCACAGGTCGTTGGCCTCGCGTAGCAGCACCTCGCCGGCCCATTTGCTGTTGCCGTATCCGTTGGCGTACGAGTCGTCGATGCGGCGAACCGGGCTGATGGCTCGAATATCCCCGGACTCGACGAACGTTCCCGGCGAAACCTGGTCGCCCACACCGATCGTCGAGACATAGGTGAACGGCTTGATCTTGGTGGTCAACGCGATCCGGATCAGCTCGGCCGTGCCGAGCGCGTTGGGCCCGAACAGCTCGCTGTAGGGCAGCACGTGGTTGACCAGGGCCGCCGGGTCAACGATCAGATCGACCGTGTCGGCCAGGCGTTGCCAGGTGTCGCGGTCGAGGCCCAGATCGGCCTCGCCCTTGTCGCCGGCGAGCACTTCGAGATGGTCGGCTGCCAATTCCTGGTAGTGCGCAAGCAGTTTCGCGTCACCGCTGTCGAACGTGGCGTCGAGCCGGGCCCGCGCGTCGGCATCGGACTTGGCGCGCACCAGGGCGATCACCTTGCCGTCGACGAGATCCATCCGCTCCAGCCACTCCAGGGCCAGGTAGCGGCCCAGGAATCCGGTGGAGCCGGTCAGCAGCACGGTGCGGACCTCGCTGGGAGCCTTGGGCAGCGACGGCGCCGCGTCCAAGGTTGCCGCATCGATGAACTTGTCGAGCGTCAGGTCGGCCGCACTCACCTCGGCGGCGTGCCGCCCGTGTACCGACGCAAATGTCGTTCGCTGCGAACCTGTGCGTGCGGACTCGATGTGCGCGGCGATCGCGGCCAGATCGTTGGCCGGGCTCACGATGACGCCGACGGGCACCTCGACGTCGAAGATCTCCTGCAACAGATTGCCGAAGGTCAACGCCGACAACGAATCGCCACCCAGGTCGGTGAAGTGCGCGTCGGGCGAGACGTCGGCGACGGATGCGCCGAGCAGGGCGCCCGCGGCCCGGCTCACGGTGTCCAGCGCGGGCGCGTCGGCGCCACTCTGGCGCAGCTCGCGCAGCTCGTTGGCCTGGACGTCGGCCAGCTCGGTGTAGAGCTGCTCCAGCCGATCGCCGTAGTGCGCCTTCAGTTTTGGCCAGGCCAGCTTGCGGATACCGGTCAGCAGACCGTTCTCCAGCGTGAAAGGCGTTGTCTCGACCAGAAAGTCGCGAGGAACCTCATAGGACTGCAGGTCGGCCGTCTTGGCCACCTCCTGCAGCGACTCGGCGATGGCCTGTTTGGAGACGGTCGGATCGGTCGGCACCACGACGGCCAGCAGGTAGGGCCTGGCGCTGTTGCCGTAGATGTAGATCTGGCGCACCAGCGGGCTGTTGCCGAACACGGCTTCCAGCTTGGCCACGGTGACGAACTCGCCCTGCGCGAGTTTGAGCACGTTGTTGCGCCGGTCGACGTATTTCAGCCGATCGGGCGCGATCTCGGCGACGACGTCACCGGTCTTGTAGAAGCCGTCCGCGTCGAACACACCCGCAGTGGTCTCCGGGCGCTTGTAGTAGCCGGGGAACAGGTTCTCGGTCTTCACCAGCAGCTCTCCGCGGGGGTGGGGCTGATCGGTGGCGAAGTAGCCCAGGTCGGGCACGTCGACCAGCTTGTAGTCGATCACCGGTGGGCGTTGCACCTCGTCGTCGAAGAGCACCATGCCGGCCTCGGTGGAGCCGTAGCCCTCCATCAGGTGGATCTGCAGGAACTCCTCGAGCCAGGCCTTGAGCTCGGCCGAGATGGGCGCGGAACCGGTCAGCGCCGAGATGAACCGGCCGCCGAGCAGGTTGGTCCGCAGATCGTCGGCCACCTCGGCTTCGACGGCGGTGCGGTCGGCGCCCTCGGTCAGGCGGTGGTCGACCCGGCTCTGGAACTCGCCGTGGATCATCTCCCACACCCGGGGCACGAAGTTCAGTTCGGTGGGCCGCGACAGGGCCAGATCCTCCAGCAGGGTGGACAGGTCGCTGCGGGCCGCGAAGTAGGCGGTGCCGCCCGCCGCCAGCGAGGCGTACAGGATGCCGCGGCCCATCACGTGGCTCATCGGCATGAAGCCGAGGTTGATCGCCGCGACGGACTCGCCGAACCATGCCTTGCTGTTGCGGCGCCAGAACTTGGCGACCGCGCTCTGCAGGTACATCGCCCCCTTGGGCGCCCCGGTGCTGCCGGAGGTGTAGATCAGCAGCGCGAGCGGGTCGGGCTCGTCGAGCCGAGGGGCAGGCGCCTGCGGCAGGTCGCGGCCGCGCTCCAGCAGGTCGGCCAGGGTGTCGAGGGAGGCCGGGCTGCCGGCCTGCGCGAGCTGCGCGCGGGCCGCGGCCAGGGCGTCGCGGTGCTCGTCGACCTGTGGGTGGTAGTCGAAGACGACCAGGTGGGCCGGGGCGTAAGCGGTCAGGGCCAGCTCAACGGCGTCGGCGAGATGGTCGGTGCTCGCGGCGATGACCCGCGGTTCGGTTTCCACCACGATCGGGGCCAGCGCCGAGGCCGACGAACTGGTCTGCAGCGGTACGGAGACCGCGCCGAGCTGCCCGAGGGCGGTGTCGATCGCGGTGTAGTCGGGGCTGGTGAAGCCCAGGATGGCGACCCGGTCACCGGCGGACAGACCGGACTCGTGCCATGCGGCCGCGACGGCGCGCACGCGCTCCCACAGTTCGGCATAGGTGATGGTGTCGAAGCGGGGGAGCAGCTGGGCGGAGGTCCGGCCGGTCTCGGGATCGGTGACGAACTCGAGGGCACGCTCGGCCAGCGCGGGCCGGTCGGCGTAGCCCTGCAACACGGTCTGGACGATCTGGGGAAGGGTGAGTCCGGGTTCGTCGACGGCGGCGGTGATCGCATCGCTGGGTTTGGCGGCAGCGAACTGCGGATCGGTGGCGGTCAGTTCGGCGATGCGGCGCGCTAGCCGCTCTTCACGCGTTTCAGTCGACATAGAGTTCCTCTTTGGAGATAGCCGGATAATCGGCGGCGCGACACTGCGCCCAACGCTTTACTACGTTAGTAAAACTAAACTTATTTCCGGATTCACCGTCAGCGCGCTGTCAATGTCCTGTGAATCGGGCGGATCCGCCGTCTCTGTCGAGAAACGCCTGTAGCGCAATGTGATTCACATCGCATTTGGCCCGGCTCAGTGAATCGCCGGGATCGCCGGGTGCGGAGCTCTCCGACCGGCCAGCACCTCGACGGCGGTTTGCGGATCGGGTATCGCGATGAGCAGATCCCTGGTCGCGGCCAGCGCGTCCGGGGACGGCTGGACACCGCCGACGGCGTCGGCCAGATCGAGCAGATGCACCGTCGCCTCCATCAGCGCCACCTCGGCGACCACGGCCAGCGTCGTGGTGCCGACGACCGGATAGCGAATGACCTGCCGATCGCCATCGGCCACATCGGCCACATCGGTCATGTCGCGTCATGTCGCGGATCCGGATCGTGATCACACCGCATTCACCCAGCTTAAGAGCCGCCGGCGCGGTTACCCGCGGTAGCGAATGGGTACCCAGCGAACCGACCAGAGGAGGCATCATGTCCGAATTCGATACCCGTGGTGGCCGCATGCGGATGCCGCGCAGTCGCGGCGCGGCCAGCGGATTTCTGCTGGTGCTGCTGGGGATCTGGGGTGCGTTGATCCCGTTTGTCGGGCCCTACTTCGACTTCGCGTTCACCCCCGACCAGGCCTGGGCCTGGACGACCGCCCGCGGCTGGCTGGAGGTACTTCCCGGCGCGATGAGCGTGCTCGGCGGGCTGCTCCTCCTCGGCTCGCGCAACCGGGCCACCGCGTCACTCGGCGGCTGGCTCGCCGTGATCGCCGGCGCGTGGTTCGTGGTGGGGCGGCTGCTGGCCGGACCGCTGGGCCTCGGTGAGGCCGGTACGCCCGCCGCCGTCACCGACGCCAAGCGGGTGGCGCTCGAGCTGGCCTACTTCTCGGGCCTCGGCGCGGTGATCGTGTTCCTCGGCGCGTTGGCGCTGGGCCGGCTGTCGATCCGCAGCGTGCGTGACCTTGAGCATGCTCAGCGGCCGATCGAGGTTGCCCAGCCCCGCGAAGCCGTGGCGGTGGCGGAGGCACCCACCACCGAGATCCCGGCCGAGAAGCGTCGGGGTGCGGGTGGATGGTTCGGACGCCGTCACACCCACGCGCACTAGAGATCGCGCAGGATCAGCTCGAGTACGTCGAGGCCTTCGACGAGCAGTTCATCGCTGATGGTCAGCGGGGGCAGGAAGCGCAGCACGTTTCCGTAGGTGCCGCAGGACAACACGATGACTCCGGCGGCGTGGGCGCCCGCGCACAAGGCCTTGGTCAGGTCGGCATCGGGTTCGGTGGTGCCGGCCTTGACCAGTTCCATCGCGATCATCGCGCCGCGGCCACGCACGTCGCCGATGCGGTCGTCCTCGGCCTGCAGCCGGCCCAGCCGATCCTTCATCAGCTGTTCGATCTGGCGGGCCCGGTCCACGAGCCGGTCGGATTCGATGGTCGTGATGGTGGCGAGCGCCGCGGCGCAGGCGATCGGATTGCCACCGTAGGTGCCGCCCAGCCCCGACGCGTGCGGTGAGTCCATGATCTCGGCCCGCCCGGTCACCGCCGACAGCGGCAGGCCGCCGGCGATGCCCTTGGCGGTGACGATGAGGTCCGGATCGATGCCCTCATGCTCGCAGGCGAACATCGAGCCAGTGCGGGCGAACCCGGTCTGCACCTCATCGGCGATGAAAACCACACCGTTTCGCCGGCACCAGTCCAGCAGGGCGGGCAGGAAACCGTCGGCGGGAACGATGAAGCCGCCCTCACCCTGGATCGGCTCGATCACGACCGCGGCCAGATTGTCGGCACCGATCTGCTTATCCATCACGTCGATCGCGCGCTTGGCCGCGAGCTCGCCGTCGGTGGCCAGTTCCTTGCCGAATTCGGCGTCGCGGAACGGATAGGACAGCGGCGCGCGGTAGATCTCGGGGGCGAACGGGCCGAACCCGTGCTTATAGGGCATCACCTTGGCCGTCAGCGCCATCGTGAGATTGGTGCGGCCGTGGTACGCGTGGTCGAACGCGACGACCGCGGGCTTGTGGGTATACGCGCGGGCGATCTTGACGGCGTTCTCGACGGCTTCCGAGCCCGAGTTGAACAGCGCCGAACGCTTCTCGCCGCGCACCGGCGTGAGCCGGTTCAGTTGCTCACAGACCGCGACGTAGCCCTCGTAGGGCGTGACCATGAAGCAGGTGTGGGTGAAGGCGCCTACCTGGGCCGTCACGGCCTCGACCACCCGGGGGGAGGAGTTGCCGATCGTGGTGACCGCAATCCCGGAACCAAGGTCGATCAGCCGGTTGCCGTCGGCGTCCTCGACGATGCCGCCACCGGCCCTGATGGCATAGACCGGCATGGTGTTGGCGACACCGCGGGCGACCGCGGCGGATTTACGATCGATGAGGGCCCGCGATGCGGGGCCCGGTATCGCGGTGGCCAGATGACGGCTCTGTTCGGGATGGCTCAACACGGACTCCTGCGAACGGACGGCGGCGCGGGAACGAGTACGGTCGAGCCTAGTCGGGTCGGGTGGCGGGCGACCCGTTTTACCGCCGAAGGTGCAGGGGAGCCCCGGGGGCTGGGTGCTGGGCTGCGACAATGGCAGACTGGACGACTACGAGGCGCCGTGACCGGCCAGGTCCGCGTGCCGTGAATACGACTCGAACGAAAGACAGTGCTGCCATGGATCTGGTTATCTTCCTGCCCCTACTGATCATCATGGGCGCATTCATGTTCTTCGCGTCGCGGCGTCAGAAGAAGGCGATGCAGGCCACGATCGATCTGCACAACTCACTGCAGGTCGGTGACCGGATTCACACCACATCGGGCCTGCAAGGCACGATCACCGGTATCGCCGACGACACCATCGACCTGGAGATCGCGCCCGGCGTCGTGACCACCTGGATGAAGCTCGCGGTCCGGGACCGGATCGAGGCCGAAACCGACGACATCCACGTCGAGGACGACGAGGACGAGGTGGACAACGAGGCCGAGACCAAGGCCACCGAGCTCACCGAGAGCGCCGGCGTGACCGATACGGACGGTCTGAAGAAAGACTGACAGCAGAGCACCCAGGACAAGCACGTACGCTTTGCGGTGCTGACGAACTGATCTCAAGGAGACCCAAGCAACGTGGCATCGCCTTCGGCTCCGGTGCACCCTGCCCGCTATCTGACGCTTTTTCTGGTGCTGCTGGTTGGCGTCTACTTACTGGTGTTCCTCACCGGTGACAAGCAGTCCGAGCCCAAACTGGGCATCGACCTGCAGGGCGGCACCCGGGTGACACTGACCGCACGCACCCCCGACGGCTCGGCCCCCACCCGCGACGCCCTCAACCAGGCCCAGCAGATCATCAGTGCCCGGGTGGACGGGCTCGGTGTGTCGGGCTCTGAAGTCGTCGTCGACGGCGACAACCTGGTGATCACCGTGCCCGGCAACGACGGCAACGAGGCACGCAACCTGGGCCAGACCGCCCGGCTGTACGTGCGCCCGGTGGTTCACGCGATGCCGGCCAAGCCGGCCGGGCAGGAGGGCGCCGCGCCTGGGGCTCCGGGTGCGCCGGCACCGGGGGCTCCCGCCGCGCCGGGCGCACCGGGGCTCATTCCCGGAATGCCAGGGGCTCCGGGCGGAGCCCCGGCACCACAGCCACGCCCCTATCCGCTGGATCCGGCGCCCACGCCGGGCGAACCGACCCCTGCGCCCGCGCCGGGGACACCCCCGGCCGCGCCGCAGCCCGCGAAGCCCGGCGACCCCAAGGCCGACCTCGCCCAGCGCATCGCCGACGAGAAACAACTCCGGCAGAGCACCGATCAGTCGATCCAGATCCTGGCGCTGCAGTTCCAGGCGACCCGGTGCGGTGAGGACGATGTGCTGGCCGGCAACGACGACCCGAACCTGCCGTTGATCACCTGCTCCACCGACGGACAGACGGTGTACCTGCTCGACAAGTCGATCATGAGTGGCGAGGAGATCCAGAACGCCACCTCCGGTCTGGACCAGCAGCAGGGTCAGTACATCGTCGACGTCGAGTTCAAGAGCGGCGGGGCCAAGACCTGGGCCGACTTCACCGCGGCCAATGTGGGCACCCAGACCGCGTTCACACTGGACTCGCGGGTGGTCAGCGCCCCCGAGATCCGTGAGGCCATCCCCGGTGGCAACACCCAGATCACCGGACAGTTCAACGCCGACACGGCGAAAGAGTTGGCCAACGTGCTCAAGTACGGCTCGCTCCCGCTGTCGTTCGAGTCCTCGGAAGCCGAAACCGTCTCCGCCACACTGGGATTGTCCTCGCTTCGGGCCGGTCTGATCGCCGGCGCCATCGGCCTGGCCGCGGTGCTGCTGTACTCGCTGCTGTACTACCGGGTGCTCGGCGTTCTGGTCGCACTGTCCCTGATCGCCTCCGGCGCCATGGTTTTCGCGATCCTGGTGCTGCTGGGCAGATATATCGGCTACACACTCGACCTGGCCGGTATCGCGGGTCTGATCATCGGTATAGGTACGACCGCGGACTCGTTCGTGGTGTTCTTCGAACGCATCAAAGACGAGATCCGCGAAGGGCGTTCGTTCCGGTCAGCGGTGCCCCGCGGTTGGGCCAGGGCCCGCAAGACCATCGTTTCGGGTAACGCGGTCACCTTCCTGGCCGCCGCGGTGCTGTACTTCCTGGCGATAGGCCAGGTGAAGGGTTTCGCGTTCACCCTGGGGCTGACCACCGTCCTCGACCTCGTCGTGGTGTTCCTGGTGACCTGGCCGCTGGTGTACCTGGCCTCCAAGTCGCCGACGATGGCCAAGCCGTCGCTGAACGGTCTCGGCGTGGTGCAGCAGATCGCGCGGGAACGCCGGGCAGCTTCGCATGCGACCGCGGGACGGGGATAGACAGATGGCCGCCAAGAACAGCAACGACACCACCGCGGAAGTACTGCCCAAGCATGGGTTCTTCGTCCGCCTCTACAGCGGCACCGGCGCCTTCGAGGTGGTCGGCCGTCGCAAACTCTGGTATCTGGTCAGCGGGCTGATGGTGGCGGTCTGCCTGCTCAGCATGGTGCTGCGGGGCTTCAGCTTCGGCATCGACTTCGAAGGCGGCACCAAGGTGTCGATGCCGGTGGCCGGGGCCCACGGCATCATCAGCTCCCAGCAGGTCGAGGACGTCTTCAACGACACGCTGGGCCGGGCACCGGAATCGGTGGTGACCGTCGGCAGCGGCGGCTCCGCGACCGTCCAGATCCGCTCCGAGACCCTGTCCAACGACGAGGCCGAGCAGTTGCGCACCGCGTTGTTCGACGCCTTTCAGCCGAAGGGCGGCGACGGTCAACCGAGTAAGCAGGTGATCAGCGACTCGGCGGTATCCGAGACCTGGGGTGGGCAGATCACCCAGAAGGCGCTGATCGCGCTGGTGGTGTTCCTGGTCCTGGCGGCCATCTACATCACCTGGCGCTATGAGCGCTATATGGCGATCGCCTCGCTGCTGACCCTGGTCTTCGACCTGGTGGTCACGGCCGGGGTGTACTCGCTGGTCGGATTCGAGGTCACGCCGGCGACCGTCATCGGACTGCTGACGATCCTCGGGTTCTCGCTGTACGACACGGTGATCGTGTTCGACAAGGTGGAGGAGAACACCAACGGCTTCGAGCACACCACCCGCCGAACCTTCGCCGAACAGGCCAACCTGGCGGTCAACCAGACGTTCATGCGTTCGATCAACACCAGCCTGATCTCGGTGCTGCCGATCATCGCGCTGATGGTGGTCGCGGTATGGCTGCTGGGCGTCGGCACGCTGATGGACCTCGCGTTGGTCCAGCTGGTCGGCGTGATCGTCGGCACCTACTCGTCGATCTATTTCGCCACGCCGCTGCTGGTATCGCTGCGCGAACGCACCGAGCTGGTGCGCAAGCACACCCAGCGCGTGATCAACCGCCGCGGCAAGGCCGGCGCCAAGGCCGAGCAGGCCGAGGACAAGGACGCGACCGCCGACGGCGTCGCCGACGAGGCCACCACCGAGGACACCGGCGACACCACCACCGAGGACACCGAGGACAAGGTCTCGGCCGCCGTCACTCCACCCGCACCCGCGAAGCCGGCCCCCGGGGCCCGGCCGTCACGTCCCTCGGCGTCCAAGACGGGCCGCCCGTCCGGTAAACGGAACACCCGGCGGTAATCCGGATGGCTCAGCGGAGGGCCATCGCCCGGGCGCGGAGCGCAGCGGCGGCGATGGCGCTGTCATTGGCGGCGGGCATCGGACTGTCGGCGTGCGCCGGAGGGTCGGCCGATGTGATCGACTACGCGGTCGACGGCACGCTCACCACCTACAACACCAACACGGTCGCGGGCGCGGCATCCAGCGGGCCGCAGGCCTTCGCCCGGGCCCTGACCGGGTTCAGCTATCACGGTCCCGACGGTCAGGTCGTCGCCGACCACGACTTCGGCTCGGTCTCGGTGGTCGGCCGGGCACCGCTGGTGCTCGACTATGTGATCGGCGATCAGGCGGTCTACTCCGACGGAAAACCGGTCACCTGCGATGACCTGGTGCTGGCGTGGGCCGCGCAGTCGGGGCGGTTCCCCGGGTTCGATTCGGCCTCAAGGGCCGGATATCGCGATATCGGGACGGTGGACTGCGCCCCCGGCCAGAAGCGGGCCAGGGTGTCGTTCGCGCAGGACCGCGGATTCCTCGACTACGGCCAGTTGTTCTCGGCCACCTCGCTGATGCCCTCGCACGTCATCGCCGACGAACTGGGGCTGGGCGAGGGCGGCGTCACCACCGCGCTGCAGACCGGCGACCTCGGTGCCATCGACCGCATCGCGCAGGCCTGGAACACCACCTGGGATCTCAAACCCGACGTGGACCTCAAACGGTTCCCGTCCTCGGGGCCGTACCGTCTGGACTCGGTGTCCGAGGACGGCGCCGTCGTGCTGGTGGCCAACGACAAATGGTGGGGCACGCCGCCCGTGACCGACAAGATCACGGTCTGGCCGCGCGGCGCCGACATCCAGGAACGGGTCAACGAAGGGTCGTTCGACGTCGTCGACATCGCCACCGGCTCGTCGGGTCTGCTCAACCTCCCGGACGACTACGTCAGCACCGACACGCCGTCGGCCGGGATCGAGCAGCTCATCTTCGCCCCCGGCGGCCCCCTGGCCGCGACACCGGCCCGCCGCGCGCTGGCGCTGTGCACGCCGCGCGATGTGATCGCGCGCAATGCCGAGACGCCGATCTCCAATTCCCGGCTCAGCCCGGCCAGCGACGACGCGTTCAGCGCCGCCGAATCGGTGCCCGACGCGGGCCAGTTCGTCGCGGCCAACCCCGATGCCGCCAGGGCGGCGCTCAACAACCGCCCGCTGACCGTGCGCATCGGGTACCAGACCCCGAACGCGCGGCGGGCCGCGACCGTCGGGGCGATCGCGAAATCCTGCGCCCCGGCCGGGATCATCGTGCAGGACGCCGGATCGGAGACCGCGGGTCCGGTGGCGCTGCGCAACAACGAGTTCGACGTCCTGCTCGCGAGCACCGGCGGCGCCGCGGGCAGCGGATCCTCCGGATCGTCGGCGGTCGACGCCTATACGCTGCACTTCGGCAACGGCAACAACCTGCCCGCCTACAACAACGAGCGGATCGACGGCATCATCGACGCGCAGGCGGTGACCGCCGATCCCAAGGAACTGGCCCGCCTCCTGGGTGAGGGCGCCCCGATCCTGTGGGCCGACATGCCGACGCTGCCGTTGTACCGCCAGCAGCGCAGCGTCCTGGCATCGACGAAGATGTACGCCGTGAGCGGCAATCCGACCCGGTGGGGGGCAGGCTGGAACATGGACCGCTGGAAGTTGTCGCGGTGAGCGCACCCGTGTCCCGGTTGATCGGCTCGCTGACCCGTGAGGTCGCCGACTTCCCCGAACCGGGCGTCGCGTTCAAGGATCTGACCCCGCTGCTGGCCGATGCGCACGGGCTGGGCGCGGTGACCGACGCACTGGCGGCTACCGCGTCCGGTGCCGATCTGGTGGCCGGCCTGGACGCCAGGGGGTTCCTGCTGGGCGCCGCGGTGGCGATCCGGCTCGGTGTCGGGGTGCTGGCGGTGCGCAAGGGCGGCAAACTTCCGCCACCCGTGCACAGCGTCGCCTATCAGCTGGAATACGGCACCGCCACCTTGGAGATCCCGGCCGACGGGATCGAAATCGCCGGTCGCAGCGTTGTCATCATCGACGATGTGCTGGCCACCGGCGGAACGCTCGGTGCCGCGGCGCGGCTGCTGTCCAACGGCGGCGCCCGGGTGCTCGGCGCCGCCGTGGTGCTCGAGCTGACCGCGCTGGGCGGGCGCGACGCCGTGGCACCGCTGACCGTGAGCAGCCTGCACACGGTGTGAGGGATATCCTCGAACTCACCGACGACCAGCTGGAGGTGACGACAATGGCCGACGATCCCGGCAGGGGCCAGGTCGTGCAGTCGCCACCCGCGCCGCCGCAGGCCGGGGCCGCGCCCGACGCCGCGAAGACCAGCGCGTCGCGGCGGGTCCGCGCCCGCCTGGCCCGCCGGATGACCGCACAGCGCAGCGGGGTCAACCCGGTGCTCGAGCCCCTGGTCGCGGTCCACCGCGAGCTCTATCCGAAGGCCGACGTGCAGCTGCTGCAGCGCGCCTACGACGTCGCCGCGCAGCGCCACTCCGATCAGCTGCGCAAATCGGGTGACCCCTACATCACCCATCCGCTGGCGGTGGCCAACATCCTGGCCGAGCTCGGCATGGACACCACGACCCTGGTCGCGGCCCTGCTGCACGACACGGTCGAGGACACCGGGTACACGCTGGATGCGCTGACCGCCGAGTTCGGCAGCGAGGTCGGCCATCTGGTCGACGGGGTCACCAAGCTGGACAAGGTGGTGCTGGGCTCGGCGGCCGAGGGCGAGACCATCCGCAAGATGATCATCGCGATGGCCCGGGATCCGAGGGTGCTGGTGATCAAGGTCGCCGACCGGCTGCACAATATGCGCACCATGCGGTTCCTGCCGCCCGAGAAGCAGGCACGCAAGGCCCGCGAGACGCTGGAAGTGATTGCGCCGCTTGCCCACCGGCTGGGCATGGCCACCGTCAAATGGGAGCTGGAGGATCTGGCGTTCGCGATCCTGCACCCCAAGAAGTACGAGGAGATCGTGCGGCTGGTCGCCGACCGGGCACCGTCGCGCGACACCTACCTGGCCAAGGTGCGGGCCGAGATCGGGGTGGCCTTGTCGGCCATGAAGATCAACGCCGTCGTCGAGGGCAGGCCCAAGCATTACTGGTCGATCTACCAGAAGATGATCGTCAAGGGTCGCGACTTCGACGATATCCACGACCTGGTGGGCGTGCGGATCCTGTGCGAGGACATCCGCGACTGTTACGCCGCGGTCGGTGTGGTGCACTCGCTGTGGCAGCCGATGGCGGGCCGGTTCAAGGATTACATCGCCCAGCCGCGCTACGGCGTGTATCAGTCTCTGCACACCACCGTCGTCGGGCCCGAGGGCAAGCCGCTGGAGGTCCAGATCCGCACCCGCGATATGCACCGCACCGCCGAGTACGGCATCGCCGCGCACTGGCGGTACAAGGAGGCCAAGGGCCGCAACGGGGTTCCGCATCTGCATGCGTCCGCCGAGATCGACGATATGGCCTGGATGCGCCAACTGCTCGACTGGCAGCGGGAGGCCGCCGACCCGGGGGAGTTCCTGGAGTCGTTGCGCTACGACCTCGCCGTGCAGGAGATCTTCGTCTTCACTCCGAAGGGCGATGTGATCAACCTGCCGACGGGATCCACTCCCGTCGATTTCGCCTACGCGGTGCACACCGAGGTCGGCCACCGCTGCATCGGCGCCCGGGTCAACGGCCGGTTGGTCGCCCTGGAACGCAAACTCGAAAACGGCGAGGTGGTCGAGGTTTTCACCTCGAAGGCACAGAACGCCGGGCCGTCCCGGGATTGGCAGACCTTCGTGGTGTCACCACGGGCCAAGGCCAAGATCCGCCAGTGGTTCGCCAAGGAACGCCGCGAGGAGGCGCTGGAGACCGGTAAGGACGCCATCGCCCGTGAGGTGCGCCGTGGCGGACTTCCGTTGCAGCGCTTGATGAACGCCGAATCCATGGGTGCGCTCGCCCGCGAGCTCCGCTTCACCGACGTATCGGCGCTCTACACCGCGGTCGGTGAGGGCCACGTGTCGGCGCGCCATGTGGTGCAGCGGCTGCTGGCTCAGTTCGGTGGCGACGACGCCGCCGAGGACGAACTCGCCGAACGCTCCACCCCGGCCACTATGCCGATCCGGCAGCGCAGCACCGACGACACCGGTGTCTCGGTGCCCGGCGCCCCTGGTGTGCTGACCAAGCTGGCCAAATGCTGTACCCCGGTGCCCGGCGACACCATCATGGGGTTCGTCACCCGCGGCGGGGGAGTCAGCGTGCACCGCACCGACTGCACCAATGCCGAATCGCTGCAACAGCAGTCCGAGCGGATCATCGAGGTGCAGTGGGCGCCGTCGCCGTCGTCGGTGTTCCTGGTCGCGATCCAGGTCGAGGCGCTGGACCGGCACCGGCTGCTGTCCGACGTCACCCGGGTCCTGGCCGACGAGAAGGTCAACATCCTGTCGGCCTCGGTGACGACCTCCAACGACCGGGTGGCGATCAGCCGGTTCACCTTCGAGATGGGCGATCCCAAGCATCTCGGTCATCTGCTGAGCGTGGTGCGCAACGTCGAGGGTGTCTACGACGTGTACCGCGTCACCAGCGCCGCCTGATCCCGGGCCGCCGTCGACCGGGGTGCGGCGGTGTCCGACAGTGAGCGGCCACGGGTCTCCTCACCGAGCAGCACGGTGATCAGCAGGCCGGCCACGTTGACGCCGGCCAGCAGCCACATGACGCCGCCGAGTCCGGTGCCGGTGAGTACGAGGGGTAACACGAAGGTGCTGATGGCCGACCCGACCCGGCTGATCGCCACGACGGTGCCGGTGGCACTGGCCCGCACCGCGGTGGGGAAAAGCTCGTTGGGATAGATGATCTCGATGAAATTGCAGGCCCCTGAGGTGATCGCGTAGAGCGCCAGGAAGGCGAACAGCACGGCTGCGGGAGCCTGCGGGCTGACCGCCATCACGACGAATGCGATGCTCATGATGGCAAATGTCCACAGCAGCAACGGTTTGCGCCCGATCCTGTCGACCAGGAGGAGTCCGGGGACACCGCCCACCAGAAAGAGCAGGCTGATCACCAACTCGGCGACGTACACGTTGTGTGCGCCGACACCCATCTCGGCGAGGATGTCCGGCCCGAAGGTGTACACCGCGAACAGGGGAATCACGTGGGCGGTGAAGAACACCCCGACGAAGACCACCCTGCGCAGATAGATGCCGCGGAACAGCGCGGAATACGATGTGGCGGGTGGTTCGGCCGGAATCATGGACGTGTCGGCGTGTGGGCCCCAGACCCGTCGACAGACCTGTTGGGCCTCGGCGTCGCGTCCCCTGCTCAGTAGCCACCGCGGCGACTCCGGCGTCCCGGCCCGCATCAGCAGGGTGATGATGCCGAACACCGCGGGGCTGGCCAGCATGAACCGCCAGGCGTCGGGACCCAGCCCCGACAACACCCAGCCCACCGCCGCGGCCGCCGCCGCACCGGCGGCCCACACCACGAACAGCGAACCGAGGAGCCGGCCCCGGTAGCGGCTCGGCACGAACTCGGCCAGCAGTGAGCTGGCGATCGGATAGTCGGCGCCGATGGCCACGCCGAGCAGGAAACGCAACACCACCAGCTGCCATGTATCGGTCACGAACGCGGACGCTACGGACACCACGACCAGCATGGACAGATCGGCGATGTACATGACCTTGCGGCCGACCCGGTCGGTGACGTAGCCGAAAACCAGGCCACCGACGAAGATCCCGATCAACGCCGCCGCGCCGATCAGCCCCATGGCGACGGAGTCGAGTTCGAGCCGGCTCTTCATGGAGACGAATGCGATGCCGATGATGGTCAGCGCGAACCCGTCCAGGAATGGTCCACCCGCCGAAAACACGGTGAGCCGTTTGTGGAACGCGGTCAGCGGGCCGTCGTCGATCGATTGGGACATCACATCTCCTGCCGGGCGAGTGGTTGTAGACGAGCGAAATGCGCCGCGGTGCGGGCAAGGGGATCGAGCCGGTCGATGTCGACCCGGCCGTCGGCGTCCAGCACGGCATGGTCGAGGTGGAAGGCGAGGACCTCGCCGATCACCAGCCGGTCGCTGCCGGGCTGGACGGTGGTGTGCAGCCGGCATTCGAGGCTGATCGGCGATTCGGCGATTCTCGGCGGCCGGACGTGCCGGCACGGCATCGCGGTCACCCCCGCCAACTCGAATTCGTCGACCGACGCATCGACCTGTGTGCTGGTCAGTTCGACTGCCTGCGCCATCTCGGCCGGTGCGATGTTGACCACGAATTCGCCGGTGGCTTCGATATTGGCGGCGCTGTCCTTGAGGCGGCCGGTGCACAGGTATTCCAGGCTCAGCAGGATCAGCGGTGGTTGCGACGACACCACCGTGAAGAAACTGAACGGCGCCAGGTTGGGCACACCGTCGCCGCTGATGGTCGAGGTCCAGGCGATCGGCCGCGGCACCACCGCGGCCTTCAACAGCCCGAATGCTTTGCGTGCCGTCAGGTCTGCGGCGTCGATGACCGTGATGTCCGAACATTGCATGGCCGGCAACGCTAGGCCGGGCACCGCCGGTGGTGGAATGGAGAATCATCCACCGGCTACTGGATCATGGTGGAGAAATAACCATTGGTGCGTGCCGAAATACTCGTTTGAATGCGAGGTATGGAGTTGACGAACACGACCGGACGGACCGAGGTCCCTGCCGGTACCGGGCGGGCCGAGACACTGCGGCGGGGCGACCGGATCCGGATCATCGATGTCGAAGGCGGCCAGGTCGGCGACGTATTCGCCTTCGCGGCAGCAGATCTCACCGAGCATCTGAGCGCTTCACACACCCGCACCGCCACCGGCCGACTGTTTCCCGAGGTGGGTGAACACTTCCTGACCACCCGGCGCAGGCCGATCCTGACGCTGGTCGCCGACACCTCACCGGGCGTCCACGACATGCTGATCGCGGCCTGCGACGCCGAACGCTACCGGGCGCTCGGGGTTTCCGAGCACCGGTCCTGTGCCCAGAATCTGCGCACCGCGCTCGACGAGGCGGGCCTGCGCGTGGACGGCGTACCGCAACCGGTGAACGTGTTCATGAACATCCCAGTCGCCGAAGCCGGCGGGCTGTCGTGGCTGCCCGCGGTGACCCGACCGGGTGACGCCGTCGAGTTCGAGGCGGCCATGGACTGCGTGCTGGTGGTATCGGCCTGCCCCATGGACCTCAACGGCATCAACGGACAACGCCCCACCCCGCTTGCCGTCGAGTTGGAGCGGGTCGCATGACCGCGTCGCATCCCGCGCTGGCCGCGGCACGGATCGGACAGCTCAGCCTGGCGAATCGGCTTGCCGTGGCGCCGATGACCCGCGTGTCTGCCGCACCGGACGGCACGCCGACCGAAGAGATGGCCGACTATTACGCCGAATTCGCGCGCGGTGGTTTCGGGTTGGTGATCACCGAAGGCACGTATACCGACACCACACACAGTCAGGGTTATCTCAACCAACCCGGCCTCGCGACCGATGGCCAGATGGCGGGTTGGCGGCGGGTCACCGATGCGGTCCACGCCGCGGATGTGCCGATCCTGGTGCAGCTCATGCATGCCGGGGCGTTGTCGCAGGGTAATTCCCACGGCGTGGGCACCATCGCACCATCGGCGGTACGCCCCCGCGGGCAGATGCTCGAGGAGTACGGCGGCTCGGGTCGTTGGCCCGCGCCGCGGGAGATGACACCAGAGGACATCGCGACGGTGGTCGGCGGATTCGTCGAATCCGCCGAACGCGCCCGCGCCACCGGATTCGACGGTGTCGAGATCCACGCCGCCAACGGCTATCTGCTCGATCAGTTTCTCACCACCTATACCAACACCCGCGACGACGGGTACGGTGGCCCGGTGGCCGACCGGATTCGGCTCACCGCACAGGTGGTGGAGGCCATCCGCGCGCGCCTCGGCGGGGAGTTCCCGATCGGCGTGCGGCTGTCGCAGACCAAGGTCAACGACTTCGGCTACCGCTGGCCCGGCGGCGCCGAGGACGCCGAGGTGATCTTCGCCGCGCTGGCCGACGCCGGGGTCGATTATCTGCACATCGCCAGCGAGGGCCGCGACTTCATCGACACCGCGCGATTCGCCGACGGCCGCACCATCACGGCGGTGGCACGTGAGGTCACGGGGCTGCCGGTGATGGCCAACGGTGGGATGCACGACCACGGACAGGCCGCCGACGTCCTCGACGGCGGCCACGCCGACCTGTTGTCGCTCGGCCGTGGGGCGCTGGCGAATCCTGATCTGCCGCAGCGCCTCTCGGCAGGCGAAAAGCTGACATCGTTCGACCACGGTATGCTGTCGCCGAGGGCGACCATCGCCAACGCCCAGCTCTGGCGGTCGGCCGGGTAGCCGCGTCAGCTGAGTGTGTCGGCCTCCAGCGCCAGGAACAGGTCGACGCGGTCCTCGAGTCGGGTGACGTCGCGGCCGGTCAGTTCGTTGATCCGGCCGACGCGGTTACGCAGCGTGTTGACGTGCACGTACAGCGCCGCGGCGGTCTTGGCCCAGTGCCCGTCGTTGCCGAGGAAGGTGCGCAGGGTGCGTTCGAGCTCGGTCGCGTTCTGCTGATCGTACGCCCGGAGCGGGCCGAGGATGTCGTCGGCGAAGCGGCGCAGCACCGACCGGTTGTGCAGACCCAGCAGCATGCGGTGGGTGCCGACATCGGCGTAGGTGCCGACCCGGGACTCGGTCGAGCGCCGCCACATCACCTGACAGATCTCCCTGGCCCGGATCAACGGTTCCCGAAGGGCGGTGGCGTCCGCGGCGAGGTCTCCGATCCCCACCACGGTGCGGTCGATGGGGAACCGGACCGCCACGGCTCGGATCAACTGGTCTCCCAACGTGACCAGCCCGGCCGCGTCGTGGTGCCAGCCGAACACCACGACGGTGTCCTGGCTACCGGGCACCACCACCGCGGGGATGCCGCGCTGGCTGAAGAATGCCTCGATCTCGTCGGTGGAGCCGGGCGGCCGCAGCTCATCGTTACCGACCACGACGGTGTACACGGCCAGCGGTGCCGACGGATCGATCCCGAAGGCGCGCAGCCGTTGCGAGACCTCGCGCTCCCGGGCCGGGCCGGACAGCACCATCTCCAGCAATTCGCTGGAGAAACGGGATTCGATCGCCTGCAGTGCCTGTTGGCGGGTCACTTCGAGACTCAGGTAACGGGTGGCCTGATCGAGCGCGTCCCGTTCGGCCTGCCGCAGCTCGGCGAGCGGACGCAGACAGAACAGTCCGGCGTCGATGTCGCCCATGGCGCCCTCGACGAGATACACCGCGGCCGGGCCGGCTTCGGGGAGTTCCACCTCCAGTGGCGGCGGGTGGCGGTTCAGTACCTCGGCGGCGGCCTGGATCTGCGCCTCGCCGCCGGCGGTGCCCGCCAGCCGCCTGCCGAGCCGGTCCACCACCAGCAGCGGTAGGTCGTGATCGCGGCGCAACACGTCGAGGATGCCTTCCGCGCCGCCACCCCGCGAGATCGAACTCGCCAGGGCGTTGCCCCTGCGCACGAGCTTGGCCAGGGCGGACTGCCTGGCCCCGGACTGGACCCGGGCCGCGGCCTGGGTGATGGCGGTGAACGGCACCGCGATCGACACCGTTGCCAGCGGTAACTCGGCCGCGGCGCAGGCGTCGACCAGATCTGTTGGCACCGTGGGTGTCTGGTCGGTCAAACCGAAGATCAAACCGGAGGCCCTGGCCCGGCACAGTGCCTCGACGAAGGCGTCCGATGTGACCGTCGCGCGCCAGAGCCCGTTGGTCAGCACCAGCTCGGTGGCGCGGACATAAGGCGAGGGGTCGGGGAGTTCGGTGTTGTGCAGCCACAACACCTCGTGGTCAACCGCGCCCGGCTCGCCCTCGACCAGGAGCGTCAATTCCAGGGCAGCATCCTCGATCAGGGTCGCGAAGCTCAACATCGGCGTGCGGACACCCGCGCTCAGCCCCGCTCCAGGATCGCCCGCAGAAACGTCCGGGTGCGCTCGTGCCCCGGCTCGGCGAACAGCTTGCCGGGTGGTGCGTCCTCCACGATCCGGCCGCCGTCGAACATCATCACACGATCGGAAACGTCACGGGCGAAATCCATTTCGTGCGTCACACACAGGAAGGTGATGTCGGTGGTGGCGGCGATGTCCTTGAGCAACGCGAGGACGCCCGCGACCAGCTCTGGATCCAGCGCCGAGGTCACCTCGTCGAGAAGCAACACATCGGGTTGCATGGCCAGGGCGCGTGCGATCGCGACGCGCTGCTGTTGGCCGCCGGAGAGCTCCGAGGGGTGAGCTTCGGACTTCTCGGGCATGCCCACCAACTCCAGCAGGCGGTTCGCGCGGTCCTCGGCCTCCTCCCTGGGCAGGCCGAGGGAGTGCACGGGCGCCTCGGTGATGTTCTGGCGCACCGTCATGTTGGGGAACAGGTTGAACTGCTGGAAGACCATCCCGATCCGTTTGCGCAACCGCCGCTGGTGGCTGTCGTCGGCGGGTACCTCACGATCGCGGCGGACCATGTGGCTCAGGCATTCGCCCCCGACGTAGATGCGGCCATCGGTGACCTGCTCCAACGTCATCAGCAATCGCAGGATGGTGGTCTTGCCCGACCCGCTCGGCCCGATGAGGGTGACGAATTCGCCAGGCTGCACCGTGAAGTCGAGACCGTCCAGCACCACGTGGTCACCGAACCGCTTGACCACCTCGGTGAAGCGGATCATTTCAGCTGCTGTATCGGACACGCCTCTCCAACCATCGAACGAGTAGGGATGCCGAGTAGCTCAGCACCAGGAACAGGACACCGGCGATCGTCACCGGCTCGACGTATCGGAACGCCTGGGAGCCGGCCTGGTTGGCCACCCCCACCACGTCGAGCACACCGATGGTCAGCAGCAGTGGCGTCTCCTTGAGCATGGAAATCGTGTAGTTGCCGAGCGCGGGCAACACCCGGGGAATCGCCTGCGGCAGGATCACCGCGGTCCAGGTGCGCCGGGTCGGCAGGTTCAGTGCCGCCGCGGCTTCCCACTGGCCGGGCGGAACCGCTTCGATGCCGGCGCGGTACACCTCGGCCGTGTAGGTGGAGTAGTGCAGCCCGATCGCGATGATCCCGGTGGTCAGTGGGTCGAATTTGAGCCCGAAACTCGGCAGGACGAAAAAGAAGAAGAAGATCTGAACCAGTAACGGTGTGCTCCGGATGAATTCGATGAACGCCCACACCGACGTACTGACCGCACGGTTGGGCACCCGGCGGAGCAGGGCGAGCGCCAGGCCGAGCACATAGGCCAGCACCGAGCCGAACACCGTGGCGATCACAGTGATTCGCAAACCGTCTATGACGATCGTGGGTAGCACCTGCCACGCGTAGTCCCAATCCCAGATCATGAGCTCACCCGTTGTGTCGCGGCGGACCGGCGGCCCACCAGCCTGGCCGCCCGGCGTTCGATCACCCGCATGCCGAACGTGATCGCCACGGACAGCAGCAGATAGAACACGAGCACGATCGACCAGATGAGGGCGGCTTGGGAGATGAAACTGTTCACCAGCACTTCGCGTGCCTGGTAGGTCATCTCGTGCACGGTGATCATGGTGAGCAGCGCGCTGCTCTTGAGCAGCTGGATGAACAGGTTGTTGAACGGCGGCACCATCTCGACCAGGGCCTGTGGCAGAATGACCCGCCGCATCCGTTGGGCCGGCGTGAAATTGAGCGCGATGCAGCCCTCGTACTGCGCCCGCGGCACGGCCTGGACGGCGCCGCGCACGATCTCGGCTCCGTAGGCCCCGTGGTTGAGACCGAGGACGGCGATCCCTGCCGCCAGCGGCACGATCTGGTAACCGACGAGGACCGGCAGCACGAAGTAGATCCACAGCAGCTGCACCACTTCCGATGTGCCGCGCCATATCTCGACGTACATGCGGGCCAGCGCACGCACCACCCGCGATTTCGACAGCATGGCCAGCCCGGCGATGAACGACAGCACGACGGCGATCACGATGCCGCCGACAGTCGCCTCGACGGTCAGCAGCAGGCCCTGTGCGATGGTGCCGACGAAGACTCCGAGGTTATCGAACATCCGACCGGCCTCAGGCGGCCTCGCAGAGCTTCTCCGTGGTCACATCGTCGGGCACCTCGTTGTCCGCGGTGAAACCGAAAGGGGTAACGATGTCGAGCCAGGTTCCGTTGTCCTGCAGCTTCTTCAGTTCTGTGTTGAACTGCTCGACCAGGTCGGTGTCGCCCTTGCGGAAGACGAAGCCGCCGGCCTGGATCTGCTCCTGGCCGTTGACCACCGGAACGAACCCCTTGGTGACCTCAAGCTCGGTGCCCGGATTGTCGGCGAGCATCCGGCGCAGCGAGATGTCGGTCAGCGCGCCGCAATACGCCCGCTGGTCGCGCAACGCCTGGAACATCTCGGGCTGACCCCGGTAGGGCTGAATGTTGCCCGCCGGGATTCCGAGATCCCCGGCGACCGCCTCCTCCACCGTGCCCGACAGCACCGCCAGCGTTACGCCCTTGGCCTTGACGTCCTCGAAATTGTTGATCTGCTGCGGATTACCCTTGGGGACCAGCAACGCCGTCGGCGTCACGTAGTCCACCGCCGAGAACTGGGCGTTCTGGCACCGGTCGGGAAGGATCGCCATTCCGGCGGCCACCATGTCGTACTGGCTGGCGTTGAGTGCCGGGATGAGCTGGCCGAATTCGACCTGCGTGGCGTCGACGCGGTCGATGCCCATCGCCTTGAACACCGCCTTGGCTACCTCGGGAGCCTCGCCGGTGACCTTGCCGTTCTGGGTGTAACCGTAGGGGATCTCGCCGGCGATGCCGATCTTGATGCTTCCGGCGTCCTTGATGCGTTGTAACGTTCCGCCCTCGCCGGCCTGCGGCACCTTCGAACAACTCGTCAGTAGGGCGGGCGTGCCAAGGGCGGCCGCCCCGGCCGCGGCACCCACTCGGAAGAAATCGCGTCGTGTCCAGTTCATCATCAGTCCTGTCGTATCCACACGTTCACACTCTTATCGACCAAAGTTCGAATTGAAGGTATGCGGATCGACCGGGCAGGTCAAAGCCTGTTCAGTCCAGCAGGGCCGAGGTTATGATCACCGGTTGGGCCGGTTCACCGTCCTCGCCGCCGCCGGCGACACCGCCCGCGGCGATCTTGTCGAGGGTTGCCAGCCCGGTGTCGTCGATGGTCCCGAACACCGTGTACGTCGGCGGCAGCAACGAATCCGCGTACACCAGGAAGAACTGGCTGCCGTTGGTGCCGGGCCCGGCATTGGCGGTGGCCAGGGTGCCGCGGGGGTAGACCACCGGGCTGCGCAGCGCCGGGTCGGACAACCGGTACTGGTTGGTCGGGTATTCGTTGGCGAATCGGTAGCCGGGCCCGCCGGTGCCGCTGCCGGACGGGTCGCCGCACTGCAACACCGACAGCTCGCCCGCGGTGAGCCGGTGGCACGGGGTGTCATCGAAGAATCCCTGCTGGGCCAGGCTGGCGAAATTGTTGACGGTGCACGGCGACTGCCCGTTGGACAGGGTCAGGCCGATGTCTCCGCGGTTGGTGCTGACGCTGGCGCTGACGGTGGCCGGATCGGTGGGCACGGTACCGGTCCGCGGCGGCGTCGCCGGCTTGGCGGCCCGTTCGGTGGTGGCCGGGTACTGGCAGTTGGCTCCGAGGTCGGCCGGCGGGTCGAAAGCCGGCAGGGCGGTGCCCGACGCGACGGGACCGCCGCCGTGGCCGGATGGGCTCTCGACGAACTGGGCGACCGTCGCGGCGAACACCACGAGCAGCACCGCCATCAGCAGTCCCAGCGCCGTGAACACATAACCGATGATCAGCCCGGCGATCGCGATCCCGCGGCCCTGCTCACCGCTGCGGTTGATCTGACCCAGCGAGATATGGCCGAACACGATGCCCAGCGGGGCGAACAGCACCGAGGAGACCAGCGACGCGATCGCCATCCCGTTGGTGCGCGGTGGATAGCCGGCGGGGTAGCCCGGGGGATACGGGGGTGGGACGGTCACTGGGCCCGGTCAGTCGAGTGCGACGGACTTCAGCGAAACGTCGAGCGCCGGTTTGCCGTCCGGTCCACCACCGGCGACACCGGCCGCGGCGATCTTGTCCAGGGTGGCCAGGCCGTCGTCGTCGATCTTGCCGAACACCGTGTAACCGGGCGGCAGCTGCGAATCCTTGTACACCAGGAAGAACTGGCTGCCGTTGGTCCCTGGGCCGGCGTTGGCCATGGCCAGCGTCCCGCGCGGATAGAGCACCGGCTGCTGCAGCGCCGGATTGTCCGGCTGGTACTGGTTGGTCGGGTATTCGTTGGCGAACTGGTAGCCGGGCCCGCCGGTGCCGCTACCGGTCGGATCGCCGCACTGCAGCACCGACAACCCACCGGTGGTGAGCCGGTGGCACGGGGTGTCGTTGAAGTACTCCTGCTGGGCCAGGCTCGCGAAGCTGTTCACGGTGCACGGCGCCTTGGCGTTGTCGAGCTGCAGGCCGATGTTGCCCTGGGTGGTGACCATGCTGACGCTGACGGTGGCCGGATCGGTGGGCACCTTGCCGGTGCGCGGCGGATTGACCTTCTTGCTGGCGGCTTCGGCGGCCGGGTACTGGCAGTTCTCGCCGAGGCCGGCGGGGGCGACGAACGCCGGGAGCTTGCCGTCGGCGGCGGGCTGCGGCGCGTCCGAGGCGGGTGTGGTGGGGGACGCCGAGGCGGTGGTGTCTCCGGAATCCCGGTTGATCACGACCGTGGCCACGACGGCGCCGATCACGACGATCGTCGCCGCGGCGGAACCGGCGATGGTCCAGATGCGGCGTTGGCGCTCCTTCGCCGCGCGGCGTTCCAGCTGGCGTTCGAGCTTGCGCTTGGCCGTCGCGCGCCGTTGTTCGTTGGTCGGCACTGCGGCAGTCCTCTCCCTCGTGCCCACGTGGTGGGATGTTCCGGTCGGCAACGAGTGTGCCAGGCGATCCTGAAGAACACCCGCGCAGACCCGGGTGGGCGGCGCGCCGTGGGAAACTGGTGGGGTGTTCATCACCGGATTTCCGGCCGGGATGCTGGCGTGCAACTGCTATGTGCTGGCCGAGCGGCCCGGCGCGGACGCGATCGTCGTCGACCCCGGGCAGCGGGCCATGGGTCCGTTGCGCCGGATCCTGGACGAGAACCGTCTCACCCCGGCCGCGGTGTTGTTGACCCACGGCCACATCGACCACATCTGGTCGGCGCAGAAGGTGGCCGACACCTACGGGTGCCCGGCCTATATCCATCCCGAGGACCGGTTCATGCTGACCGACCCGATCAGGGGATTCGGCCCGCGGCTGGCCCAGCGGGCCTTCGGGGTGCTGTTCTCCGAGCCGAAACAGCTGGTCGAGCTGGACCGGGACGGGGCGGCCCTCGAATTCGGCGGCGTCTCGGTCACCGTCGACCACACCCCGGGGCATACCAGGGGATCGGTCGTCCTCAGGGTGGCCGGCAGTGTCTTCACGGGCGATACGCTGTTCCGGTCCTCGGTAGGGCGCACCGATCTGCCCGGCGGCAGCGGACGTGACCTGCTCGGATCGATCGTGACAAAACTGTTGGTGCTCGACGACGACACCGTGGTACTACCGGGGCACGGCCCGAAGTCCACAATCGGGCACGAGCGCCGCACCAACCCGTTCCTCGAAGGTTTGACTCTGTGACATCTGCATTCCAGGCACCCAAGGGCGTCCCCGACTACCTGCCGCCGGAGTCGGCGCAGTTCGTCGCGGTCCGCGACGGTCTGCTCAGCGCCGCGCGGCGCGCCGGATACGGCGACGTCGAGCTGCCGATATTCGAGGACACCGCCCTGTTCGCCCGCGGTGTGGGGGAGTCCACCGACGTCGTCTCCAAGGAGATGTACACGTTCGCCGACCGTGGCGAGCGGTCGGTCACCCTGCGCCCGGAGGGCACCGCCGGGGTGATCCGGGCGGTCATCCAGCACCGGCTGGACCGTGGTGCGCTGCCGGTCAAGCTCTGCTACTCGGGGCCGTTCTTCCGCTACGAGCGCCCGCAGGCCGGGCGCTACCGTCAGCTGCAGCAGGTCGGGGTGGAGGCCATCGGCGTCGACGATCCGGCGCTGGACGCCGAGGTGATCGCGGTGGCCGACGCCGGCTTCCGGTCCCTCGGCCTGGACGGGTTCCGGCTGGAGATCACCTCGCTGGGCGACGATACCTGCCGCCCGGCCTACCGGGAGCGGCTGCAGGAGTTCTTGTCGACGCTCGATCTGGACGAAGAGACACAGCGGCGGGCCCGGCTGAACCCGCTGCGGGTGCTCGACGACAAGCGGCCGGATGTCCGGGAGATGACCGCGGGCGCGCCGCTGATGCTCGATCACCTCTCCGACTCGGCCAAGCAGCACTTCGCCACCGTGCAGGCGCACCTGGACGCGCTCGGTGTGCCGTACGTGATCAATCCGCGGATGGTGCGCGGGCTGGACTACTACACCAAGACGACGTTCGAGTTCGTCCACGACGGGCTGGGCGCACAGTCCGGGATCGGTGGCGGCGGCCGCTATGACGGGCTGATGCGTCAGCTCGGCGGGCAGGACATGTCGGGCATCGGCTTCGGACTCGGCGTCGACCGCACCATGCTCGCGTTGCAGGCCGAGGGCAGGTCGGTGGCCGGTGCCGGCGGGGTCGAGGTCTTCGGGGTGCCGCTGGGCGATGCCGCCAAGCTGGAACTTGCCACGCTGGCGGCGCGGCTGCGGGCCGGCGGGGTGCGGGTGGATCTGGCCTACGGCGATCGCGGTCTCAAGGGCGCCATGAAGGCGGCCGACCGCTCCGGGGCGAAGTACGCCCTGGTCGCCGGGGACCGTGACATCGAGGCGGGCACCGTCGGGCTCAAGGACCTGTCGACCGGCGAGCAGGTCGACGTCGCCGCCGATGCCGTTGTCGCCGAGGTGCTTTCCCGCCTCGCCTGACCCTTTGCACCGCGAGCGTGCCCAGCACCGCGAGCGACCGTGTCTGTACGCCGACACGCCGTGAATGCTGTACATCTGCGGTCGCTCGCGCGGTCTGAATGCGCCTAGTACTACAGCCGCACTTATGGGGAGGCGCCTCTGGCTGCGTAGTGGCATCGGCGGGCGCGGGCTTGGTGGCG